>CAMFSB010000085.1 GCA_945982465.1 uncultured Faecalibacterium sp.
CGGTCGGTTCAGCGGTCGGTTCAGCGGTCGGTTCAGCGGTCGGTTCAGCGGTCGGTTCAGCGGTCGGCTCCGGTGTCGGTTCAGCCGTGGGTTCCGGCGTCGGGTTCGGATCTTCCGGTGCCGGGTCTGGCTCCTCCGAACCGGTCAGAGAGATCAGCGTTTCGGAAGCATTGTCGTACAGGGAAATGCCGGTATAGTAATGCGCCAGGATTTGCTGGTAGTTCCAGCCTTCTTCTACAGCATAGCCGACCGCGCCGCACTGCGTCATGCCAACGCCGTGGCCCCAGCCGTAATAATTCATCACAAGGCGGTCGGCGTCAAAATCGAAACAGTAACGGGAATTGACGAACTGGCCTATGTAACGGTACAAAACACCGTTCGATACCAGCGTGTTGAACTGTACAAAGCCGCCCAGGCTCTTGTGCGAGGTGTCGGCGCTCTGATACCGCTCGCCGGTCACGCTGTCGTTGTATTCGGTATAGGTGTATTTGTGGCCGATCAGCGTTTGCAGCTTGTCGTGGTACAGCTTTTCGTAGGGGCTTTCCACGCTTTGCAGGTACGGGGTGTTCGTGCCCCAGGCGTCCAGACCGGAGCAGGTTCCGTACTGGCCGGTCTGGGTGTTATAGCCGCCGCTGCAGCTCCACACGGTATCGCAGATCAGATAGTAGGCAAGATCCTCCCCGCCGTTGGCGCTGTAAACCGGCACCAGATCCGCCACCGAAGCCACCGCTTCGCGCAGCGGCTCAAGCACATATGCGGGGATCTGCTCAACAGGCGGGTAGATCAGGGCGTTGTTTGCCGAGCCGCCAAAAACATTCTGGTACAACAGGTAGCCGTGGGCCGCGATCGCCTGGGCTTTCCAGGCTTCCTGCGCGGTGGCCTTGCTGATGCCGCTGTAATTGAGAATGCCGCCCAACTCGGTATAGGTGATGCCCACCAGGCAGTCCACCAGATCCAGTGTCACATCCTCCTGCACGCCGCTCTGGCCCCTGATCTTCAGGTACCGCACGGTGATCTGGTCGTCATTGGTTTGGATCGGAAAGCGGAACCCGAAAAACGAGATCTGCTGCAAGGCCAGATAATCCTCCAGAGGATATTCCTCCTCCGGGATCATAGCGGTGTCCGAGCCGCCGAGTGGACCGGGGGCAGGGGGCTGCACGTTGTCGTCAGACGGTTCGGCGAAAGCTGAGAACACGCCCAGCGGCAGGATCAGTGCGGCGGCCAGCGCGGCCGCTGCCGCGCGCAAGGCAAACGAAGTTTTGCGCTTCATAGTCGTACTTCCTTTTGCGATAAAAGACAGTGCCGTACAAATACGGCTGATAATTCACACTAAGTATAAAACATTCCCTGTCAAAACGCAAGCGCGCAGGCCGAAAAAATGGCTGAAAACCTGAAAAAAATAACAAAAATGCCCCGCCTTTGTTGCAAAAAGCAGGGCTGGGGCCTGTATATGCTTTGCAAATATGCGCCGCACGCCGGCGGCAATACACCGGCGGCGCGGTATGGCAGCAAAAAAACAGGCCGCTGCAGGCTTCAGTGCGCGATCACCACGATCAGATCGAACCAGACAACGCTGTCGGCCGTAAAGCTGCCGCTGCTGCTGTAAAAACACACTGTAAACGCGCCGGTGCCTTTGTCCACATAGGCGGTCACATCGGGGTATTCCTCGCTGCACAGCACCGAGACAAAATACTGCTCCTTGTTATAGCTGGTGTACTGCGGGTCCAGCGCGATCGTCCGGTGGCAGTGGAAACTGTCGGTGTAAACGGCGCTGGCGCGCAGGCCGTAAAACTGCGTGGCCATGGCCGACACCTGCATCGTCAGGTTGGTCAGGGCGGTGGGCGAAACCGGCGCATACCCCAAAGCGGCATGAATGCTGTCGGCCGTTACGCCGGCGTCGGTACCCGGCTCGCCTTTCAGGCTTGCCAGCCAGGATGCCTCGCTGCCGTCGAACCCGTTGCGCACCGCCACCTCGTAGGCCGATTCGCCCTGCGGCCCCATCACGCTGTCCAGTTGGTGCAGGAACTGCTCGTACAGCGTGCGCGTTACCGTGGGGCGGATGCCCTCCGACGCAGGGTGGGACCATACCTCGTAGCGGCCGCCGACCGAAAAAGCGATCCGGTCCTGCTCGGGCGTTGCGGCGGTTTTGCTGGCGCTCACCACAAAATCGCCTACACAAGCGGTCATGGCCGCCGTCACGTCCAGAATGCCGTCCTCTGGGATGACCCAGGCCAGCGGCTTGTGCCCGGTGCTGCGGTAGGTGCTGTCCGGCAGCAGCGTAAATACGGCGTGCATGCCTTTCCACTGGGCGGGCAGGCGGATCTGCAGCTGCTCCATGCCGCTGCTGTATTGCGCGCCCAGGCACAAAAGCTGCGGTTCGCAGGCGTACCGGATGGGGCCGCCGGACTGCTGGACGGCCTGTACAGTCAATTCGATCATGTGTATCCTCCTTTTGGATCAACAGGGTGTTGCGTACACCCCTACTTTAGCGGCAGACGCCCGGTCTGCCCAGTACCCACCAGATATAGTGGGGGCTTGACAGCCCCGGCGGCCGCGCTCCGCCCGCTGCGGGCAAAAAAAGCGCGCCGGGCCAGCGGCCCGGCGCACCGTTTGCACCGTTGATCCTTTAAAAACACACAAGCCGCCGCAGCACCGCCCATACGCAAAACCTTGCAAAAGCCCCTTGCAGGGGGGCGGGCCAGCCTGTGCCCTTACCCTTTATAAAAGTTTGCCCGCGCAAGCAGATGAAAAGCACCTTTTGCACAGGCGCGCAGGCTGTGCCTGGGCAGGCGCCGCCTGCGCGGGGAGCCGCGCGCTCTATTCCCGCGCAGCCCGGCGGCGCTTTAGCGGCCGGCGTCCTCTTCCAGGATGGCAACCCCCCAGCCGGCCAGCGGCACGGCCTGGCCAGCGGTATACCGCTGGCCACCCAGCAGCTCGGTACAGGCGAAAGGTGCGGCTGCTGCGGCCTGCTTAGCGGAGTAATTCAGCACATACCGCAGCCGGTGGCCGGCGTCGTTTTCACCCTCCTTGATCACCAAGGGCCAGCGCTCGGGCTGCAGGGCCAGGCCCATGCGGGGCAGCAGCGCCTCCAGCAAGGCGTCCAGAGCCGCAGGCTCCAGCATGGCGCCGATGTATGCCGCGCCGCCCTTTTGATACGGGTGGTAGGTGGCCGCAGCGTACATTGAGTAAGCAGGGTGATCGTAGCGCAGCAGCGTCTGTGTGCCCGCGTCTGGCCGCAGCAGTTCCATCCACTGGCTTACCTGCGGCACATCCACCGGGACGGTAAATTCATCGTAGGTCATGCCGAACACGTCGGTCAGGCCGCCGGGCTGGGCCGCCGTGCGGATCTTTACATTCTCATCGGCAAACAGGCTGCGGAACCCGGCCAGGATCTGCCCGCCCCCGGCCGCATAGCGGCGCAGCGCGTCCGCCAGCCCGTCATCGGCGCAGTACACCGCCGGCAGCACCACAAGCGGATAGGCCGAAAAATCCCGCGTGTCATCGCTGACGATATCGCAAGGCACATTCAGCCGGAACAGCGCATCGTACAGCCAGCGCACTGCGTCGCCGTAATTCGGCCCGGCAAAGGCCGCGCTGTGCTTCAGGCCGGTCAGGCTGCGGTTGGACACCACAAACGCCACCGGGCTGCGCCGCCGGAGATTGGCCAGGCGGCTGCCCAGCCGCGCAAAATCCCGCCCGATGGTGGCGGCCTCGCGGTAGGTGGCGCCGGGGGTCAAATCGTGGCTGAGCACGCCTTTCCAATGGCTTTCGATGCCGTTGTGGATGGAGTGCCAGTGCCAGTATTCCACCATGTTGGCGCCGTTGGCCAGATGGGCAAAAGCCTGCAGGCGTAATTGGCCGGGCTGGGGCAGCCGGCCCACCGGCCCCTGCGCCTGGGTCTCCAGCACAAAAAAGTTTTCGCCGCCCTTGAGCGCCCGGGCCACGTCGCCGCCAAAGCTGATCTCGGCCCCGGTCAGTGCCGCGCCGGTGGGGTGGTAGATATCACACCCGGCCACCGTGACGGCCTGCGCTGCGTCGAACTGGTCCACATCGGGCTGGTAGCCATGGGAATAGCCCCGCCACTCGTAGTCAAAGTTGTGGGTGACGAACTGGTCCGGCCGGCGGTATTCGTCCACGATCCGCCGCTGCCAGAGCAGGAAATCGGTGACCAGATGCCGCTGAAAGGCTTCGTATTCCGCCGCGAAGCTGCCGTTGATGGTGCCGCGCACATCGGGCAGATCGTCCCAGCTGCCCAGCGAATTGCTCCAGTACGCCAGCCCGAACGCCTGGTTCATGGCCTCCACGGTGCCGAACTTGTTTTGCAGCCACTGCTTGAACAGCGCCTGTGCCCGGGGGCCGCAGGTGTCGTAGTGCTTGGTCTCGTTGTCCAGCTGGAAGCCGATCACGTTCTCATACGGCTGCACCTCGGCCAGCAGGCGGCGGATGATCCGTTCGCAGTGGGCGCGGTAGCCCGGATGGGTGATGTCCATATTTTGCCGGCGGCCGTACCGCTCCGGGCCGGCGTGGGTATCGGCCAGGATATCCGGGTATTTGGCGGCCAGCCAGGGCGGAATGGCGTAGCTGGGCGTGCCCACAATCACCGAGATGCCGTACTTCCGCGCACCGTCCAGCATGCGGTGCAGGCTGGTAAAATCGAACTCGCCGTCCCGCGGCTCCCAGGTGCTCCAGGTGGACTCCGCAATGCGGATCACATTCATGCCGGCCTCTTTCATCAGCCGCATGTCTTCTTCCACCCGGGAGACGGGCATGTATTCATCATAATATGCTGCGCCATAGTACAGCTGTGTGGTGTGCATCCAGCGATTCCTCCTTTTTATAGGGAACACGGCTTCTTGACAAACACGGCCGGTTGTGCCATGCTAAGAAAAAGCGCAATAAATTGCGCAAACCGGCGTCTGCTGAGCAAAGTGTAGCACAGCCCGGCGCAAATTGCCATCCCCAAAAAGGAGGTCGCCATGCCGCCCATCGAAACGCCGAAAAAACTGACCGTGGAAAGCATTGCGCAGCAGCTGGGCATTTCCGCCACCACGGTTTCCCGCGCGCTTTCGGGCAAGGGGCGCGTCAGCGCCCAGACCCGCGCCAGAGTTCTGGAATATGTGGAGCAGTCGGGCTATGAGGAAGGCGCGCTGGCCCGGCGGCTGGAGGCCCGGGCAACGCACAATCTGGCCTTTGTGATCCCGTCGCACTTTGTACAGCTGGACTTGCCGTTTCTACGCAAATGTATGGGCGGCGTGTGCCGCATGGCGGCCCAGCGCGGCTACGATGTGCTGCTGTGCTACGCCGACCCGCGGGACACCGTGCAGCTGGAACGGCAGCTCAAGGCGCACAAGGTGGATGGAGTGATCCTTTCGCGCACGCTGGATGTGGACCCCTGCCTGGAGCTGGTGATCCGCTACAAAATGCCCTATGTGGTGATGGGCCGCCTGCCGGATGAAAAGGCGCTGCAGGTGGACAACGACCAGGTAGGCGCGGCCTATGAGCTGACCAGCCTTTTGCTGCAGACCGGCGCGCGGCACATCGCCTATATGGGCGGCAGCCTGAGCTATACTGTAAACAGCGACCGCCAGCAGGGGTATCTGCGCGCGCTGGCCGAATACGACATCACGCCCGACCGCAAGATGATTTGCTCAGGCGTGGAAAGCCGCGACCAGGTGGCTGACGTGGTGGAAAACATCCTGAACCAATACCCCGACTGCATCCTGTGCGGCGACGATAACATTTCGCTGGCCACGCTGGCCTACCTGCAGGGGCACGGCATCAGCGTGCCGGGGCAGATCCGCCTGGCCAGCCTGTACGACAGCGAGGCGCTGCTGACCTCGGTGCCCAACATCTCCGCGGCGCAGTTCGACGCGGCCCGGCTGGGCGTGCAGGCCTGCCGCGTGCTGCTGGATTCGATGGCCGGCAGGGAAGTGGTGCACCGGCAGGTGCAGGGCTATCAGATCGTATTGCGCGAATCGACCAAATAAGCAGGCCGCGGCGCATATGCTTGCAGTGCGGCAGGGCGCAGAACCGCACCAGACAGACCGATAAAACCGGCCGCACAGCCGGCCCCAGAACCGCCGCCCGGCCAGCCCGGACGGTGGTTTTCTGCCTTTGGCGGGGAGGGCGGAGGCCAGTAGGCCGCTGCTTTGCGCAACTTGGCGCTTAGGTTTTCTAAAAGATAGGCGAAATCCACAAAGATTCGAATAAAATAACAGAGAATGTGAACATTGACAAGGGATTTTCATCGGAGTATCATAAAAATGCAAGTGCATCCGTCCGGAAGTGCGCAATAAATTGCGCAAAACTGCGCAACAGATGCCGATCAAGATTCATCAAGGAGGAAAAAAAGATGAAAAAGATTTCTCGCCGCGATTTCCTGAAAGTCGCAGGTATTTCTGCCGCCGCTATGGGCCTTGCCGCCTGCGGCGGCTCGTCCAGCAGCTCGGCTGCCGGCAGCACGGCCGGTTCTGCCGCCCTGGACGATGTGAAGCTGGTCATGTGGGGTGCTGAGGAAGACCAGACCATGCTGCGCCAGATCGCTGACAACTTCATCGCTGCCAACGCCGACAAGGCCAACATCACCATTCAGCTGGGCACCCAGTCCGAGTCCACCGCGAAGGACACCATCCTGACCGACCCCACCGCCGCCGCCGATGTGTTCGCCTTTGCCGATGACCAGATCAACCAGCTGGTCGCCGCCGGCGCTCTGCAGGCCATCCCCGCCGAGATGAATCTGGACGATGTTAAGAGCCGCAACTCCGCCGGTTCGGTGGATGCCGCTACCGTTGACGGCCAGCTGTACGCTTACCCGCTGACGGCCAGCAACGGCTACTTCATGTTCTATGACGCTTCGTTCTTCACCGAGGACGATGTAAAGACCCTGGATGGTATGCTGACCAAGGCTGCCGACGCGGGCAAGAAGGTCTCGATGGACGTGGCCAACGGCTGGTACATCTACAGCTTCTACGCCGGCGCCGGCCTGAAGCTGGGCC
>CAMFSB010000086.1 GCA_945982465.1 uncultured Faecalibacterium sp.
CTTGCTACGCTGTTAACCCGCGCATTCCCACCCGCTGCAAGATACACGGGCGCTGTTTTCATCGCGCGAGCGATAGCGCGGCCCTTGCCGCGCTGTTAACCCGCGCATTCCCGCCCGGTTTCCCCGTCAGTGGTGCACCCGCCGCGCGGGGTTTTTCCATTTTCCTTTTTCGGGCACCGGGTCATAGCCCCATTTGCCCCACGGGTTGCACCGCAGGATGCGCCACGCCGCCAGCACCAGCCCTTTTATGCAGCCGTGCACCTCAATGGCCTGCATGGCGTATTCGCTGCACGTGGGCGTAAACCGGCAGTGCGTGCCCAGCCCCGGGCTGATATACCGCTTGTACAGCCGGATCGGCGCTGTCAGCGCCGCGCGGCACAGCCGCGAAACCCCGTTCACACCGCGCCGCCCCCTGCGGGGCCGCTGTGCGGGGCGTTTGCCCGGGCCGGGTCGTTTATCGCCTGCAGCTCACCGGGGCCGCTGTGGGCCGCCGCAGCCGCCTGTGCCGCGTTTTGCGCGGTGCGGGTCTTGTCGGGCAGGCCCGCCTGGGCCAGCAGCTTCGCCACCGCCTGGCTCACCTGCGTGCTTTTGACCCGGGCCGTCTGGGCGCGGGCCACAAACACCAGGTCGTACCCGCCGATGTTCTGCTCCAGATGTTCGGCAATGGCCGCGCGCATCACCCGCCGCGCCCGGTTGCGCTGCACGGCGTGCCCCACCTTTTTGGTGGCGGTCAGCCCCACGCGGGTATTCTTAGACCTGGTTTTCAGCACATACAACACCACCAGCGGGTGCACATAGCTTTTGCCGCGGGCATAACAGCGCGTAAATTCGCTGTTGCGGCGGATCGGCCGGTAACGCATCCCCCGCGCCCCCTTTCTTTTTGCCGGATCGGTCGTTTTGCCACAATTGAAAAATAAGGCCACCAATTTGCATCAGTGACCTTTTTTCTGCGCTTTTCAGTTCTGCGGGCCAAAGGCCCGGCGGCCGATCAAACGGTCAGGCTCTTGCGGCCCTTCGCACGGCGGGCGTTGATGACCTTGCGGCCGTTCTTCGTGCTCATGCGGGCCAGAAAGCCGTGAACGCGGCTGCGCTGACGCTTCTTGGGCTGGAATGTTCTCTTCATAGCTGTGTATCCTCCAAAAACAAGTCCCCGGATCGGGGCTTACCCGTATTTTCCGCCCCGAAAAGAATGGGACAGGCTTGCAAGGTATCAGTATAAAGGATTTATTTGCGTTCTGTCAAGCCTTTTTTTCATTTCATCCCGTTTTTGGCGGGGAAAACTTTTCCACTTTTTCACAAAACGCGGTGGAAAACAAAAATTCTGCCGTTCAAAGCCGCCCTTTTGGGCCATACTTCCCTCACCGGCTATTTGATGTATTATAAATTACATTATTAAATAGTCACTACACTGGACGCAATCGTCATTTTGTGCTATAATTTCACTGTCTCTTTATGCAATGTTGAAAACTTTTTCTTTGGAGTAGAGGTACTATGGATTCTTTTAAGGACGTACTCGAGGCGGCGCAGCACTATTGCCGGGAAAATATGGCCGAGCCGACCTATAACCTGTACATCGACGGTCTGGAGCCTGTCAGCTTTGAGGACTCCAGCCACATCACGCTGTCGGTGCGCAACGACTTTATCTGCAAGATCATCACCGACCGCTACCTGACCATGCTGCGGGAAGCGTTCAAATCGGTGCTGGGCTTTGACGTGGACATCACGCTGGTGGTGCCCAGCACCACCCCCCACGAGGTAGAGCTGGCCCGCCAGTACGAAAACGACCCCACCAGCCCCCAGGGCAACTACGAGTTCACGTTCGAGAACTTCATCAAAGGCTCGTCCAACCAGTTTGCGTTTGCGGCGGCGCAGGCGGTGGCGGCCAATCCCTCGGGCGCGTACAACCCGCTGTTTATCTACGGCGGCTCGGGCCTGGGCAAGACCCACCTGCTCACCGCCATTAAAACCGAGATCCAAAAGACCCACCCGGACTTTGTGATCATGTATGTCACCTGCGAACAGTTCACCAACGAACTGATCGTAGCCATCCGCAACGGCAGCACCGAAGATTTTCGTCTGAAATACCGGGCGGCCGACCTGCTGCTGATTGACGACATCCAGTTCATCGCGGGCAAGGAGTCCACGCAGGAGGAATTTTTCCATACCTTCAATACCCTGCACGACGCCCACAAGCAGATCGTCATTGCCTCCGACCGGCCCGCCAAGGAGATCAAAAGCCTGGAAGAGCGCCTGCGCACCCGGTTCGAGTGGGGCCTGACCGCCGACGTGCAGCCGCCCGATTTTGAGACCCGGGTAGCCATCGTCAAGCGCAAGGCCGAGCTTTTGCACCTGGACCTGCCCGAGGATGTGGCCGAGTTCATCGCCAACCACCTGAAAAACAACATCCGCCAGCTGGAGGGCGCCGTGAAAAAGCTGAACGCCTATTACATGCTGGAGGGCATCCAGCCGGTGATCAGCGTGGCGCAGACCGCCATCAAGGATATCCTCAACGAGACCCAGCCCGTGCCCATCACCATTGAAAAAATCATCGGCGAGGTGTCGCGCACCTTCAACGTCTCCCCGTCTGATATCCGGGGTACCAAGCGCAACGCCAACGTGTCCAACGCCCGGCGGGTGGCCATCTATATCCTGCGCGAGGTGACCGGCATGAGCATGGAGGATATCGGGCGGGAATTTTCCGGCCGGGACCACTCCACCATCGTGTATTCCCTCAAAACCATGTCGAAAGACCTGGCCAACGACCAGCATCTGCGCGAAACCGTGGACGACATCATCAAAAACGTAAAGGCGTAACGCATAAAGATGGGCCGGTGCGGTGCAAAAAAACGGCAAAAAGCGGTTTCAACTTTTTCCACCAGGTTTTCAACATTCAACTTGAATTTTCCACAGCCGCTGTGGAAAGAAAGGCGGCCGCCGCGTTTTAAACATCTTGTCCACAAATTAAGAACAATCGGTGAAAATCCAGTTCAGCCAGGCGGCAGGCCGTTTTTTGCCCTCTTTTCACAAATTCCACCGCCCCTACTAAGACTACTGCAACAAGTAAGTTACTTAACGGAAAAATGCCGGTAACTTCAAAAACTTACATCCGAAAGGAGAGGTTCTCTGTTGAATATCGTCTGTGATAAATCCCTGCTGTGCGCCGCGCTGGACGGCGTTTCCAAGGCTGTTACCACCCGTTCGTCCATCCCGGTGCTGGAGGGCGTGCTGCTCAAGGCCGAAGGCTTCCAGCTCACGCTCACCGGCTACGATCTGGAAATGGGCATCACCACCACCATCGAAGCCAACGTGCGCGAGCCGGGCGAGATCGTGCTCAACGCCAAGCTGTTAAGCGATATGGCACGGCGCATGCCCGCGGGCGAAATTTCCATCGTGGTGGGCGATACGGGCAATACCACAATTCAGGGCGGCGTTGCCCAATTCGAGATCCAGAGCATGCTGGCCAGCGATTACCCGGACCTGCCCAACACCGGGGCCGAGCGCACGCTGACCATCAAGACCGGCGTGCTGCGCGATATGATCGAGCGCACGCTGTACGCCGTGAGCCAGGACGATAAAAAGCCGGCCCATACCGGCGAATTGTTCGAGATCGAGCCGGACCGGCTGACCATCGTGGCGCTGGACGGCTACCGGCTGGCCATTGTGGACCGGCCTGTTACCGCCACCAAGGACATCCGCATCATTGTGCCGGCCAAAACCATGACCGAGGTGAACCGGCTGCTTTCCAGCGATGACGACGCGGACGTGCACATCTGCGCAAACCGGCGGTTTGTGGTGTTCATGACGGCAGGGTATACCATCATGAGCCGGCTGATCGAGGGCGAATTTTTGAATTACCGCAACGTGATCCCGGAGGGGTGGCGCACCCGCGTAACACTGGACACCCGCGATTTCATCGATACCATCGAGCGCGCGTCGCTGATCATCACCGAACGGCTGAAAAACCCGCTGCGGGTCAGTTTTACCGAGCGCCGCGTGACCGTGCGCTGCCAGACCAACCTTGGCAAGGTGGTGGACGAGTTCGACGCCCGGGCCGAGGGCGAGGATGTGGAGATCGGCTTCAACAACCGCTACCTGCTGGACGCGCTGCGCAACGCCCGCGCCGAAAAGGTGGTGCTGGAAATCAGCGGCCCGCTGAGCCCGGTCAAGGTCCTGCCGGAAAACGGCTCTGACTTTACCTATCTGGTGCTGCCGGTGCGGTTCAAGAATGATTGAGTTTTCCTGCTTTTGAAAAAAGCGGGGCAAAAACTTTTTAATTCAGTCCCGGCAAAATGCAATTTTGCCGGCGTTAAAAGTTCTTTGCCAGGCTTTCTTTCAAGAAAGCCGCGTTTCCGCTGCGCCTTTAAAACAATCCAGTAAAACCTGCCTGAAAAGAGAAAACATCATGCAAACAATTCTGATCCATACCGATTTTATCAAGCTGGAACAGCTGCTGAAATTCGCCGGCCTGGTGGAGACCGGCGGCGAAGCCAAGGAGCTGATCCAGGGCGGCGCCGTCACCCTGAACGGCCAGGTGTGCACCATGCGGGGCAAAAAATGCGTGCCCGGCGACGTGGTATCGCTGGACGGCCAGACCGTTACCATCGGCGCGGGGCGCTGACGGGATGCGCCTGCTTTCACTGACGGTCGAAAATTACCGCAACATCCCCTTTGCCCGGCTGGAGCCAGGCCGCGAGCTGACCGTCATCTGCGGCGACAACGGCCAGGGCAAGACCAACCTGCTGGAAGCGGTGTGGCTGCTTACCGGCGGCAAAAGCTTCCGCGGCGGCAAGGACGCGGAGCTGGTGCGCCGCGGCCAGCCGTTTGCTATTCTGGAACGCTGCATCGAAGCCGCCGACGGCCGGCGCGATATGCTGCGCATCGCCGTGGGCACACCCGAAAGCGAGCGCCCCGGCCGCACCGCAAAGCTGAACGGGGCCGACCGGGGCCGCGCCGCCAACCTGGCAGGCCGGTTCACCGCCGTGGTGTTTGACCCCGGCCATTTAAGCCTTGTCAAGGGCGCGCCGGAGGGCCGGCGCAAATTCCTCGACGCGGCGCTGTGCCAGCTGTACCCCGGGTATCTGGCCGTATACCGGCGGTATGTGCGCACGCTGGCGCAGAAAAACGCGCTGCTGCGCAAATATGAGTATTCCGGCCGGGGCGCGGCCGATATCCTGGACGCGCTGAACGCCGAGCTTGCCAAACCCGGCGAGGAGATCCAGGCCCGCCGCCGCGCGTATCTGGCGCTGCTGGCGCCGCTGGCCGAGGCCAATTACGCCGAGCTTTCCGGCGGGGCCGAAACGCTGCGCGTGGCCTATGCCCCCCAATTTGAGCCGGCGGGCCTGGCGGCCGCTTTGCAGGCCCGCCGCGCCGAAGAACTGCGCGCCGGCTGCGCGCTCATCGGCCCCCACCGGGAGGATGTGAGCCTGCTTTTGGACGGCGAACCCGCCAAGGTGTTCGCCAGTCAGGGCCAGCAGCGCAGCGCGGTGCTGAGCCTGAAGCTGGCCGAAGCCGCCGCCGCCGCCCAGATCACCGGCGAGCACCCGGTAATGCTGCTGGATGACGTGCTCAGCGAGCTGGACGAAGGCCGCCGCCGGTATCTGTTGACCCGCATGAAGGAAAAACAGACCTTTGTCACCAGTTGTGACGATACCGCTTTTTTAAAAACCGACGGCACGGTGTACACCATGGCCGCCGGCGTGCTGGGCTGTCCGCGCCCGGCCGCGCCGCTCTCCTGCCCCGCGCAGGAGCCGCAGGATGTTCCGCCTGAAGCGTCTGCCCCAGTCGCTTCGCCCCAGCCCGCCGCAAAGTGCCCCGCGGGCCAGACCCAGCCGGCTGCCCCGGCAGGAGGGTAACGCCATGTATTTGCAGCTTGGCCGCGATTATGTTGTGAATACCCGCGATATCGTGGGCATTTTTGACCTGGAAAACACATCCACCTCCCGCCGCACCCGGGATTTTCTGGCCTATGCCCAGAAGAACGGGGCTGTGGTCAGCCTGTCGGAGGAGCTGCCCAAAAGCTTCATCCTTACCGACAGCCCTGTGGAGCCCGTGTACCTGTCGCCGCTGTCGCCAGCGTCGCTCAAGCGCCGGGCCGAAAACGTCCCCGGCGAGCCGCAGCTGCGGCCGGACAGCGGAAGGTAAGTGTGTTTTCCCGGGAAATAACCGCTTTTTCCGCCCGATGCCCGCGCTGTGCGGGCGCTTTTGTGTGGGCGTTCTTTTACAATACTTCTGAAAACGGAGGAACAACATTCAATGGCAGAAGAAATCATCACCAGCACCAACGTCGACACCGCCACCGACCACGAGTACAACGGCAGCGAGATCCAGGTGCTGAAAGGCCTGGAAGCCGTGCGCAAGCGCCCCGGCATGTATATCGGCTCCACAGGCGAGCGGGGGCTGCACCATCTGGTGTACGAGATCGTGGATAACGCCATCGACGAAGCGCTGGCCGGCTACTGCGACCACATCGAGGTCACCATCAAAGAGGGCGACATCATCCAGGTCACCGACAACGGCCGCGGCATTCCCGTGGACACCCAGCCCGACACCGGCCTGCCCGCCGTTACGGTGGTGTACACGGTGCTGCACGCGGGCGGCAAGTTCGGCGGCGAAAACTCCGGCTACAAGGTGGCCGGCGGCCTGCACGGCGTGGGCGCGTCGGTGGTCAACGCCTGCTCGGAGTGGTTGCGCGTCAACGTGCGGCGCGACGGCTTTGAATACCAGCAGAGCTTCCGCCGCGGCGACCCGGACGGCGAACTGAAAAAGCTGGGCCCGGTGCCCGCCGGCGTCACCGGCACCACGGTCACCTTCAAGCCCGACCCGGAGATGTTCCGCGAGACCACCGTGTATAACTTTGAAACGCGGGAAAAGCGCCTGCGCGAAGAACGCGGCCTCAACGCCGGCGGCAAGCTGCCCCGG
>CAMFSB010000087.1 GCA_945982465.1 uncultured Faecalibacterium sp.
GCACGGCGGCCCACGCCACCGGCGGGATCCTGACCACGCTGGACAGCACCGCCAAGGGCGGATGCGTGATCTCGGTGCGGCGCAAGCTGGGCCTGCCGGTGCGTTTTGTGGGCGTGGGCGAGGGCATCGACGATCTGATCCCGTTCTGGGCCGAGGAATTCGCAAACGGCCTGTTCGCCCCGCTTCCGCTTTCTTGAAAGAAAGCTTGGCAAAGAACTTTCACAGGGGGCTGTGGGCTGCCGGGGACGGTACGGCATAAACGCAGGGTTGCGGGCCGAAGACAAGGGCTGCGAAAAGCCTGGAACAAAGGCTGGCCCTGAAAAAAGCCCCGGCAAAGAACTTTTACCGGGGCCGCGGGCTGCCAAAATGGGGCGGTTTATGCCCCGGGCTGCTGCCGCGGTACGAAAGGATGGAGAAACTATGCTGATCTGCGCTGCTACCGGCAATGCCGGCAAGCTGGCGGAACTGCGCCGCATTCTGCAGGCGCAGGGCCATGAGGTAAAAAGCCAGAAAGAACTGGGCATCGCGCTGGAGCCGGACGAGACCGGCGCCACCTTTGCCGAAAACGCCCGCATCAAGGCGCAGGCGATCTGCCGCGCGTCCGGCCTTGCCACGGTGGCCGACGATTCGGGCCTGTGCGTGGACGCGCTGGGCGGCGCGCCGGGGGTGTATTCGGCCCGGTACTGCGGCCACCACGGCGACGACGAGGCCAACAACGACAAGCTGCTGGACGCCATGCGGGCTGTGCCCCAGGCACAGCGCGGGGCAAGGTTTGTTTCGGCCGTGTGCCTGATGCTGCCGGACGGCCGGCAGCTGACCTGCCTGGGCGAATGCCCGGGCCGTGTGGCAGCCAGCCGGCTGCCGGGCAGCTACGGCTTTGGGTACGACCCGCTGTTCATCCCCGACGAGTGCGGCCTGCCCGGTGGCGGCAAACGGGCCAACGCCGAGGGCCGCAGCTATGCCCAGCTTACCCCGGAGGAAAAGGACGCCATCAGCCACCGCGGCCGCGCGCTGGAGCGCCTGCAGGCGGCGCTGCCGGAATTTCTGGCCGGCGGGCAGCCGCAGCGGTAACGGCGCGGCGATGAACCGGCGCACGCTTCGGCGAAAGGCTAAAGCGGCCGGCGCGGCAGGAAGAAAAAGCTGCGGCGCCGTGAAATAGACGTGGGAAACGGATCGTATTTTAATGCAAACAGAGAAAGGAACTGCTATGCTTACTTCCAAACAGCGCGCGATCCTGCGCGGCAAGGCCAACACGATGGACCCGGTGTTCCAAATCGGCAAGGGCGAGATCGACGCGGCAATGGTGCAGTCGGTCAGCGACTGCCTGGCCGCCCGGGAACTGATCAAGCTGAAAGTGCTGGATAACAGCATGTACTCGGCGCGGGAGGCGTCGGTGCTGCTGGCCGAAGCCACCGGCGCGGACTGCGTGCAGGTGATCGGTTCAAAATTTGTGCTGTACCTGCAGAAGAAAAAGGACAGCCAGTACGCGGACCTGCTGAAATGAGGGTGCTGCTGTACGGGGGCACGTTTGACCCGCCCCACAACGGCCATGTGCACAACCTGCGGGCAGCCGCCCGCACGGTCCGGCCGGACCGTGTGGTGGTGATGCCGGCGGGCCTGCCGCCCCACAAGGCGGCCAGCGCAACCCCGGCGGCGCTTCGGTACGAGATGTGCAAAGCCTGCTTTGCGCCGCTGGCCGGCACGCCGGAGATCCCGGCGCTGGAGGTCAGCGAATGGGAGATCTGCCGCGCGGCCGAGGGGCTGCCCAATTATACGGCCGACACACTGCGCATGCTGGCGCAAAGCTGGCCCGGCGCACAGCTTTACCTGGCGGTGGGCAGCGATATGCTGCTGAGCTTTACCACCTGGAAGCGCTGGCAGGAGATCCTGCGCACAGCGCAGCTTGTGTGCGAAAGCCGGCAAGCCGGCGACGGCGCGGCGCTGGCGCAGGCCGCGGACGGGCTGCAGCAGGCCGTGCCCGGCGCAAAGCCGATCCTGCTGGCACAGGCGCCGGCGCTGGCGCTTTCCTCCAGCCAGATCCGCGCGGCGCTGGCCGCGGGCGAACGCTGCGAAGCGCTGGTGCCCCCGGCGGTGGCCGCCGTGATCGCCCGGGAAGGGCTGTACGGCGCGCCGGGACGGTGAAAAAACATAAGGTGGCGATCCACAATGGATTTGAAAGAGGCAAAGGCCCTGGCGCGGCGCTCGATGGGCGACAAGCGCTATGAGCACACGCTGAATGTGAAAAAAATGGCCGTCAAGCTGGCAAAGCTGTACGGCGCCGACCCCGACCAGGCGGCTTTGGCCGCCCTGCTGCACGACTGTGCCAAGGAACGCCCGAAGGAAGAATTATTGCAGATCATTCGGGATAATGCTATAATAGCGGAAAATGCCGAAAACCGCCCCACGCCGGTGTGGCACGGCATTTGCGCGGCGATCCTGGCGCGCACCCAGTGGGGTGTGACCGACGAAGCGGTGCTTTCGGCGGTGGCGTGCCATACTACGGGCAAGCCCGGCATGAGCCTGCTGGACAAGATCATTTTTCTGGCGGATATGACCAGCGCCGAACGGGACTTCCCCGGTGTGGACGAGCTGCGCCGCCTGGCCTGCCGCGATCTGGACCTGGCCATGATCGAAGGGCTGGACCAGACCATCCGCTTTGTGAAACAGGGCAAAAAGGAAGTGGACCCCATGTCCCGCGCGGCCTACAACGACCTGGTAAAGACCTATTACGGGGGGAGGGTGTCCCATGAGTGAGGCGCACGAGCCGGCGCAGAATGCCCCGGCACCGCGTAAGCGCCGGATCTGGCCGTGGGTGGTGCTGGGCGCGGCGCTGGTCGCGCTGGCGGCGGCAGCCGTCACAGCGGTCCGCTATGTGGGCGATGTGGTGGAGGAGATCAAGCCCGATTCCGCCGCGGCGCCCATCGAGGAGGAATACAAGACCCCACCCGAATACGCCGGCGATGTGGTGAACGTGCTGGTGTGCGGCGTGGATTACTCTGAAGATCGGGAATACCAGGACGGCGACGGCCTGACCGACCTGATTCTGTATGTGCAGTTCGATGTGAAAAACCACACGATCAGCATGTTCCAGATCCCGCGAAACACCTTTGTGGGCGGCTATAAGCTGAAGATGGAAAACGGCGATGTGTACCGTTCGTCCAATGCCAATATCAACTCCATCATGCGGCGCAACGCCATCACCGATGCCGACGGCAACGAGGTGGGCAATGTGAACGCCCTGGTGGCCGTGATCTACAACATGTACAAGCTGCCGGTGGACTATTACGTCACGCTGGATATGGACGCGCTGGTGGCCATGGTGGATCATATGGGCGGCGTGGATGTGTATGTCCCGTTTGATATCGAGTATAAAGGCAGCAGGCTGGAAGCCGGGACACACACGCTTCTGGGTGAGCAGGCGGAGTTTTTTGTGCGCAACCGCCACGGCGCCGGCTATGAGCAGGCCGATATCGCCCGGCTGAACATGCAGCGGTATTTTTACCAGGGCCTGTTCGCCAAGCTGCGCTCGCTGACGGTGCGCGACATTGTCAAGCTGATGCCGGTGGTAGCCTGGTATGTCAAGACGGATATGGATTTGGGCACCATCCTGCAGCTTGCGGTCGAGGCACTGCAGGTGGATGCGTCCGCCTTTATGATGTGCCAGTCGCCGGTATATATGGACTGCACCAACTACGGCATCAACGAGGCCAACCCCGTGGGCTATTCCATCGTGGTGGCGGCCCGGCAGGAAAACGCCGACCTGCTCAACCAGTATTTCCGCCGCTATACGGGCGAGGTGCCGGCCGACGAGATGAACCTGCCCGATTATACCCGCGGCGGCGCCGTGCCCACCGATGCCAACGTGCAGTGGATGGGCGAGCTGGACGCGCAGGCCGGCAATGTGCCCGAGCCGGGCAGCCAGGGCGAAGCGGCGGCTTCCCCGGCGGCCTGATGTAAAAACGGCAGACCAGAATGCGGCGGGCCTGCACCAAGGAAAGGACAAGCAACCTATGAGCCAACAGCCCCGAAAGATCAATACAAACCACGCCCGGCAAAGCGGCGCGGCCCAGCAAAGCTCCGGCCGCCGGGTCAACACCGCGGCGGCGCGCACCCAGCATACCAGTACGCAGCACAGCGGCCAGCAGTATTCCAACGCTGCGCACAGCGGCCAGCGGCGCACCGGCACAGCCGGCACGGCGCACACGGCGGCCCGGCGGAAAAAGAAGCGCAGCCGCATCCGCTGGTGGATGCCGCTGCTGGTGGTGCTGGCGCTGATCGGCGGCGCGGCAGCCTATGCACTGAACTATCTGGACAGTGTGGTGCAGGAGATCAAGCCCGAAAGCGGCACCGCCCAGATCGCCGAGGAGGTCAAGACTGCGCCGGAATATGCCGGCGACGTGGTAGGCGTGCTGATCTGCGGCATCGACTATACCGGCGGCGAGGCCGCCACGGCCGACGGCAGCAACGACGGCATGACCGATATGATCCTGTACTTCCAGTTTGATGTGAAGAACAAGCAGGTCAATATGCTGCAGATCCCGCGCAACACCTATGTGGGCGCTACCATCACCTGCACCAACACCACGGGCAAGACGTACAAGGCCTCCAACGGCCAGATCAATTCGATCATGAAGTCCAACCGCAGCGACAACGGCAGCGGCAGCGTGGCCGCGCTGGCCGACGTGGTGGCCAACAACTACTGCCTGCCCATCGACTATTACGGCACCATCAACATGGACGCGCTGAAAACGCTGGTAACAGTGTTCGGCGGCGTGGAGGTGTATGTGCCCCAGACCATCGAATACCGGGGCAGCCGCATCGAAGAGGGCTACCATACGCTGAACGCGGACGAGTGCGAATTTCTGCTGCGCAACCGCAAAACCTACGCGGACAGCGACATTTCGCGGCTGAACATGCAGCGGCAGTTCTATGCCGGCTTGTTCCGCCGCATCCGCACCGCCAATATGGCCGAGATCATCAAGCTGGTGCCCTATGTGGTATGCTATATCGAAACCGACTGCGACGCCGCCACGCTGATCTCGCTGGCGCTTTCGTTCCTCAAGGTGGACAGCGCCAACATCATGATCTGTCAGGCGCCGGTGTACAACGGCTCGGAGTATTTCAACGGCAACTCGGTGGTGGTGGCCGCCCGCGACGATACGGCTAATTTGCTGAACACCTACTTCCGGAGCTATACCGGCGAAGTGCCGGCAGATCGGCTGGGCCTGGCCGACTGGGCCCACGGATCCGCCGCCACCAGCCCCAACGTGCAGTATATGGGCCAGCTGGACCAGCAGGCCAGCCAGGCCATTGCGGAAGGCAACACGACCGTAGACCCGAACACGGCGCTGGCCGGGTAAAAAAGGAGATACTATGGAAAATTTACAGGACAGCAAGAACCTCGCCATTGAGATCGCCCGCATCCTGGACAGGAAAAAGGCGGAAAGCGTCAAGGTGCTGAAAGTGCGGGACCTGACCGTGCTTACGGATTACTTTGTCATTGCGTCGGGCACATCCACCACCCACGTGGCCGCCCTGGCGGACGAAGTGGAATTTGCCCTTGGCGAAAAAGGCGTAAAGCCTTATAATACAGAGGGGTATGACTCAAAGAACTGGGTGCTGCTGGATTATTCCAGCGTCATCGTGCATGTGTTCGTGCCCAACACCCGCACCTATTACGACCTGGAGCACCTGTGGGCCGACGGCGAGCCGGTGGATATCTCGGCGTATCTGGACGGGGAAGAGCAGTAATGGAACAACGCGGCATTTTGCGGCGAAACTGATGCAGTTGGAGTTGATCGAGAGATGAAGTACGATTACAAGGCCGTTGAGGCCAAGTGGCAGAAGGTGTGGGAGGACGAAAAAACGTTCCATGCGGAGATCGACCGTTCCAAACCCAAATTCTATGCGCTGGTCGAGTTCCCGTATCCGTCGGGCGCGGGCCTGCATGTGGGCCACCCCCGCAGCTACACCGCCCTGGATGTGGTGGCCCGCAAGCGCCGCCAGAACGGGTACAATGTGCTGTACCCTATGGGCTGGGATGCTTTTGGCCTGCCCACCGAGAACTTTGCCATGAAGAACCACATTCACCCGGCCATTGTGACCAGGCAGAACGTGGAGCATTTCAAAAGCCAGCTGAAGGCGCTGGGCTTTTCGTTCGACTGGGACCGCGAGGTGAACACCACCGATCCTCAGTATTACAAGTGGACCCAGTGGATCTTTTTGCAGCTGTACAAGCACGGCCTGGCCTACAAAAAGGAAATGAACGTCAACTGGTGCACCGGCTGCAAGTGCGTGCTGGCCAACGAGGAAGTGGTCAACGGCGTGTGCGAGCGCTGCGGCAGCGAGGTGGTGCACCGCGTCAAGAGCCAGTGGATGCTGAAGATCACCGCCTACGCGGATCAGCTCATCGACGGGCTGGACGATCTGGACTATATTGACCGCGTGGCCACCCAGCAGAAAAACTGGATCGGCCGCAGCCATGGCGCCGAGGTGAACTTTGGCACCACCGCCGGCGATACGCTGACCGTGTATACCACCCGCTGCGACACGCTGTTCGGCGCCACCTACATGGTGGTCAGCCCCGAACACGCGCTGGTCAAACAGTGGCTGGAAAGCGGCGTCATCACCAACCCCGATGCGGTAAAGGCCTACCAGGCCGAGGCTGCCCGCAAGAGCGACTTTGAACGCACCGAGCTGAACAAGGATAAAACCGGCGTCCGGCTGGAGGGCGTGATGGGCGTCAACCCGGTCAACGACACCCAGATCCCCATCTTTATCTCTGACTATGTGCTGGCCACCTACGGCACCGGCGCCATTATGGCCGTGCCCGCCCACGACACCCGGGACTGGGA
>CAMFSB010000088.1 GCA_945982465.1 uncultured Faecalibacterium sp.
CAACAAGTTTACCGGGGCGGCCGCGCGGGACGGCGTTGGCGTGGACGGCAGCGACACCGGGCAGAACATCGTGTACTTGACCCGTGCGGACTTTGCGGGCACCTTCCCGGCTGTGCAGACCGGAAAATCCCGCCCGATGACCGAAGCGGTGGCCGCGTGCAACCTGTATACGCCGCAGATGGCCGAGGCCTGGGCGGACCCGGCGGCTGCGGCTGTGATCACCGGGGCAGAGAACGGCCTGTGCATTGAGCAAAACGGCCGGATCACGCCGCTGGGCGAAGCGCTGGGGGCCGATTACAGCGACCCCCGGTGGGAAGCTCTGCTGGACCAGCTGACACAGCAGGAACTGCTGGAGCTGGCGACCCATGCCTATTCCCACACAGCGGCGCTGCCCAGCGTGGGCAAACCCCAGACCAAGGAAGCGGACGGTCCCTCCCAGATCGGCGGGTTCATCGGCTTTAACGTGGGCACGGGCTTTCCCAGCGCCAGCACGCTGGCGCAAAGCTGGGATGTGCAGCTGGCGCAAGAGGTGGGATGTATGATCGGCCGGCAGGCGGCCCAGCGCGGCTACAGCGGCTGGTACGCCCCGGCGGTAAACCTACACCGCAGCCCGCTGGACGGCCGCAACTACGAATACTATTCCGAGGATGCGCTGCTTTCGGGCCGGATATGCGGCAGCACGGCGGCGGGCAGCCTGAACGCGGGCGTGTACTGCTTTGTCAAGCACTTTATCTGCAACGATCAGGAATCCTACATTTATCGCGACGGCATTTATACCTGGATGACGGAGCAGACCCTGCGGGAGATCTACCTGGAACCGTTCCGCCTGCTGGTGGAGGAGTACGGCGTTACCGGCCTGATGAGCAGCTACAACCGCATCGGCGCGGTATGGGCCGGCGGCAGCGCGGCGCTGCTTACCGGCGTGCTGCGGGAGGAATGGGGCTTTACCGGCGCGGTGATCACCGATTACAGCGACCATCATGCTTACATGAATGGCGACCAGATGCTGCGCGCGGGCGGCGATCTGTGGATGGACGGCGTGGGCGGTGTGCTGGTGTGTGAAACAGCGTCCAACAGCTTTTGGCAGTCGCTGCGCCGCGCGGCAAAAAATGTGCTGTATCTGTATCTGAACGCCCGCGTGCGCAACCAGGCGTATGCCGCCGCAGGGGAGGAAATGCTGCGCCCCGTGATCACCTGGCGCACGCCGCTGTGGCGGCTGGCGCTGGCCGGGCTGGATCTGCTTGCGGCGCTGGCGTTCGCGTGGGCGCTGTGGGCGCTTTTGCGGGATCTGCGGCAAAAACGCGCGGTCTCAAAGCGAACCCCTTGACAGCCTGCGGAACCGTGGTATAGTAGAGATTAGTTAAAACTAACTACGGGGCGCCGGAAATGGGGAACGTTCTTGTACTGGCTCTGCTGGCCGCAGGGTGCGCATACGGCGTGTACAGCTTTATCCACAAGCTGCGCTACGGGGGCGGCTGCTGCGGCGAACGGGACGCCGCGCCCCAAAAGGTGAAAGTGCAGGACCGGAACAAAGCGCATTACCCGCATTCCGCTGTGGTGCGGGTGGACGGCATGACCTGCGCAGCCTGTGCCCGCCGGGTGGAAAACGCGCTTAACAGCCTGCAGGGCGTGTGGGCTGCGGTGGACCTGAGCACCGGCAAAGCGGTGGTGCGGCTCAAAGAGCCGGCCCAGCCGGAGGCACTGCGCCGGGCCGTGCGGGAAGCCGGGTATCTTGTGCTCTCGGTAGAGGAAACTGCGTAACCGCAAAGCCGCCCGGTTCAGCCGGGAGGTTTTTGCTGCCGCGCAAAAGCACGCTGCGCCGGGCCGCCGGGCGATCGGGCGGCAGCGGCGGTGCGCAGCACCCGGCACGGCAACCCAACGCTTGCGGCCGCAAAAACGGGTCGCTTGGCCGGCGTGTGGCAGATGCGGCAAAAAAACTTACGGTTTGGAACGGATTTTTGGAGATTAGTCTAAACTAACATTTTTTTGTCAAACCCTCTTGACAAACCCGGCCCGTGGGAATAAACTGCTACTGAAAAGAGGTTAGCAATTGCTAACCTCGTGGCATTACTTGGAGCGCCGGCACAGCCGGCGGCTTGGCTGAGAGGTGAAAACAATGATGCCCTTGTCGATGGCAAAGGTCGGTGAACCGGTAAGGATCCGCAAGATCACAGGCAGAGATGAAGTGCGCCAGCATCTGGCGGAACTGGGGTTTGTTGTAGACGAAACGGTCACGGTGGTCAGCGAGATCGCCGGCAGCCTGATCCTGCAGGTGAAGGAGAGCCGCATCGCGCTGGACCGGACGATGGCCAACCGGATCATGGTTTGAACCTTTTGCAAAGCAGCGCCGCAACCCAAAAAAGAGGAGGAACGCAGATGAAAACGCTGAAAGACGCCAAAGTGGGCGAAACGGTCACGGTGGCCCGGCTGCACGGGGAAGGCCCGGTCAAACGCCGTATCATGGATATGGGCATCACCAAAGGGGTGGAGATCCTGGTGCGCAAGGTTGCCCCGCTGGGCGACCCGATGGAGCTGAACGTGCGTGGCTACGAACTGAGCGTGCGCAAAGCCGACGCGGAGATGATCGAGCTGGTCTGACCCGCGGCGGCCGAACAGGCCCGCTGCTTGCCGGCGAAAGCCGCCAGCGGGGGAAAACAAATGGCCGATGGCCATTTTTATATGCCCGGGGGTTAGTTATATATAACCTCTGGACACATCGGAAAGGGGTAACTCAATGGCAATCAAGATCGCATTGGCCGGCAATCCGAACTGCGGCAAAACAACGCTGTTCAACGATCTGACCGGCTCCAACCAGTACGTGGGCAACTGGCCCGGCGTTACGGTGGAAAAGAAAGAAGGCAGGCTGAAAAACAAGAAAGAGGTGGTCATTCAGGACCTGCCTGGCATCTACTCGCTGTCGCCCTATACGCTGGAAGAGGTGGTGGCCCGCGGCTATCTGGTCAACGAAAAGCCCGACGCCATCCTGAACATCATCGACGGCACCAACATTGAGCGCAACCTGTACCTGACCACCCAACTGGTCGAGCTGGGTATTCCGGTGGTGATGGCCGTGAACATGATCGACCTGGTGCGCAAAAACGGGGACCAGATCGACCTTGCCAAGCTCAGCCGGGAACTGGGCTGCGAGGCGCTGGAGATCAGCGCCCTGGAAGGCGAGGGCAGCCAGGCAGCTGCCGAGGCTGCCGTCAAGGCCGCCCGGAGCCAAAAGGCCGGCGAACTGCCCCATGTGTTCACGGGCAGCGTGGAGCATGCCCTGGCCCATATCGAGGAATCCATCCAGGGTACGGTAGATGAGCGTTTCCTGCGCTGGTACGCCGTCAAGCTGTTTGAGCGTGACGAGCGTGTGCAGGCGGAACTGAACCTGGACAAGGCGACGCTGGAGCATATCGATGCCCACATTGCCGACTGCGAAAAGGAAATGGATGATGACGCCGAAAGCATCATCACCAACCAGCGCTATGCGTACATCAACGGCGTGTGCGGCCGCGCGGTCAAAAAGCAGCCCCGGAAAGAAAACCTGACCGTGTCGGACAAGATCGACCGTATCGTGACCAACCGGGTGCTGGCGCTGCCCCTTTTTGTGATTATCATGGCGCTGGTGTACTGGGTCGCCATGGGGCCGTTCGGAACTTTTCTCACCGACTGGACCAACGATGTGTTTGCCGCGGAGTTTTTGCAGGGCGGCTGTGCCGGCCTGCTGGAGAGCATCGGCTGCGCGGACTGGCTGGTGGGTCTGGTCGCCGACGGGATCGTAGGCGGCGTGGGCGCTGTGCTGGGCTTTGTGCCGCAGCTGCTGGTGCTGTTTCTGATGCTGTCCATCCTGGAGGATGTGGGCTATATGGCCCGCGTCGCGTTCATCATGGACCGGATCTTCCGGCGGTTTGGCCTGTCGGGCAAGAGCTTTATCCCCATGCTGATCGCCTCCGGCTGCGGTGTGCCGGGCGTCATGGCCTCCCGCACGATCGAAAACGACCGTGACCGCAAAATGACGATCATGACCACCTGCTTCATTCCCTGCGGCGCTAAAATGCCCATTATCGGCATGATCGCCGGCGCGCTGTTCGGCGGCAGCCCGATGGTGGCCCTGTCGGCCTACTTTATCGGCATCGCAGCCATTGTGATCTCCGGCATCGTGCTCAAAAAGACCCGTATCTTCTCCGGCGACCCGGCGCCCTTTGTCATGGAGCTGCCCGCCTACCATGTGCCCGCCTGGGGCAACGTACTGCGCGCCACCTGGGAGCGTGGCTGGTCCTTCATCAAGCGCGCCGGCACCCTGATCCTGGCCTCTTCGGTCGTGATCTGGTTCTTGCAGAGCTTTGGCTGGGAAGAAGGCGCGTTCGGCATGGTCGATAACAACGATGCGTCCATGCTGGCGGCCATCGGCTCCGCGATCTCGTTTATCTTTGCGCCGCTGGGCTTTGGCACCTGGCGCGCTACGGTGGCCACCATCACCGGCCTTGTGGCAAAGGAAGGGGTCGTTGCCACCTTTGGCGTTCTGTACAACTTTGCCGGTGAGCTGGGCGAAGAGGGCGAAGAGATCTGGGGCAACCTGGCGGCCGATTTTACCGGCCTGTCCGCTTACAGCTTTATGATCTTCAACCTGCTGTGCGCACCGTGCTTTGCGGCAATGGGCGCCATCAAGCGCGAGATGAACAGCGGCAAGTGGTTTGCCATTGCCATTGGCTATATGTGCGCGTTTGCCTATGTGTGCAGCCTGATCGTGTACCAGCTGGTGGGCCTGGTAACGGGCGAAGTGACGTTTGGCCTGTTCACGGTGGCGGCGCTGGCGCTGCTGGCCGCGCTAATCTACCTGCTGGCCCGCAAAAACAAATATGAGAACGACCGGCTTGACCTGGATGTGAAAAAGGCGGTCAAAGCATAAAAAGGACCTTAATCGGAGGGAGAGAATATGGCAACTGGAATTGTGGGGGCGATCGTATTTGCCGTTGTAGTGCTGGCGGTGCGTCAGGTGATCCGGGATCATCTGGGCGGAAAAGGCGGCTGCAACTGCGGCGGCAGCTGTGCAGGCTGCCCGGGCAGCGCCTATTGCCACCCGCCGAAAAAGGCCGAAAAGCAAAACTGATCCTACCCCATGCAGCACGCGGCACAGGCCTGTCAAAAGACCTGTGCCGCGTGTTTTGTGTGCAGGGCAAGAACGCCCCGGCTTGACAGTTTTCGATTTAGAGATTACAATATACCCACTTCGAAAGTATGTAAATGCACGCCGGGCGAAGCCTTTGGCCATGCTTAAAGGAGGCAATCCCTGAAAATGTTGAACCAATTTTCCCGTACACAGCTGCTGATCGGAAAGCCGGGCATGGAAAAGCTGTACGCCGCGCGTGTGGCAGTGTTCGGTGTGGGCGGCGTAGGCGGATATACGGTGGAGGCACTTGCCCGCAGCGGCGTCGGTACGCTGGATCTGATCGATGACGACAAGGTCTGCCTGACCAACATCAACCGCCAGATCCTGGCCACACGCAAAACAGTGGGGCAGTACAAGGTGGATGTGGCCGAGCAGCGCATCCACGAGATCAACCCCGACTGTGTGGTCAACACGCATAAGGTCTTTTATATGCCGGAAACACAGGACCAGTTCGACTTTGCCCAGTACGATTACGTGGTGGACGCCATCGACACCGTGACCGGCAAGCTGGCGCTGATCCAGCAGGCGAAGGCCGCCGGCACGCCGGTCATCAGCTGCATGGGGGCGGGCAACAAAATGGACCCCACCCGGCTGGAGGTCGCCGATATCTATCAGACCAGCGTATGCCCGCTGGCGCGCGTGATGCGCAGCGAGTGCCGCAAACGGGGCATCGATCATCTGAAGGTCGTCTATTCCAAAGAACCGGCCCTCACCCCCATTGACGACAGCGCGATCAGCTGCCGCAGCCATTGCATCTGCCCGCCCGGCACGGCCCGCAAATGCACCCAGCGCCGTGCCGTCCCCGGCAGCAATGCGTTTGTACCCAGCGTGGCGGGGCTGATCATTGCGGGCGAGGTCATCAAAGATCTGGCCGGGTTTGAGGCGCCGAACGCATGATCTGCCGGATAACTTTCCCCCAGGCGGGCCTGGGCATGCAGAGCGGCTGGCAGAAAGGCATTATGCTGGTTGGCAAGGAGGAAAAGAAATGCTGATTTCAACCAAAGGGCGCTATGCGCTGCGCGTGCTGGTGGACCTGGCCGAAACGCAGCAGGACACCTATGTGCCGCTGAAGGATATTGCCCAGCGGCAGGATATCTCGGAAAAATATCTGGAAGCGATCCTCAAAACGCTGGTGCAGAGCCGCGTGCTGGTCGGCCTGCGCGGCAAAGGCGGCGGCTACCGCCTGGGTAAAGCGCCGGAGCAGATCACGGTCGGCTCTATTCTGCGGCTGACGGAGGGCTCCATCTCCCCGGTGGCCTGCCTGGGGCCGAACAGCGAGCTTTGCCCGCGCATGGCGGACTGCCGCACCCTGCCGATGTGGAAAAAGCTGGATGAGATGATCACAAACTACCTCGACAGCGTGACCATCGCGGACCTGATGGGCCAGCCGGACGGCGGCTATACCTATGTGATATAAAGCGGCGCAGCACGCAAAGCCCGGGGGATATGCCCCGGGCCGTTTTACTGTGCGGCCGGCCGCGCCGCCGGGTATTTCCCGCGGCAGTATAAAACACAAAGCCCCCGCCGGAATACGGCAGGGGGCTTTGTGTTTTGGTGGACCTGGAGGGATTCGAACCCTTGACCTCTCGGATGCGAACCGAACGCTCTCCCAACTGAGCTACAGGCCCATATTCGGCTGACTTAGTCAGTCTACCGCATTCCAGTAAAAATGTCAAGGGGTCCCTACTAA
>CAMFSB010000089.1 GCA_945982465.1 uncultured Faecalibacterium sp.
CCCAGCGGCCCAAACCCCCAGTCAGGGCGCACCCGCGCCAGGCGGCCAAAGCACACCCGGGTCTTCGGCGGCAGGGTCCTCCACTGCGTCCTCCACTGCGTCGGCGGACGCGGCCGCGGCCGCCAAAGCCGCCCAGGCGCAGGCCCAACTGGACGACTGGCGCATGATCCTGGTCAGCCCGGTCAACCCCATGCCGGACGGCTACACCGTTGAGACCAAAGCCTGCAACAACGACACCACCAACAATACCCTGCAGACCGAAGCTGCCGAAGCCTTTTTGCAGATGAAAACCGCAGCTGCCGCCGACGGCGTAACGCTGCACCTGCAAAGCGGCTACCGCAGCGTGGAATACCAAAGCAGCCTGTTTGACCGGCAGATCCAGAAGTGGAAGGACGCCGGCATGAGCGAGGCCGACGCCATTGCCAAGGCAAAAACCATCGTAACGCCGCCGGGCTGCTCGGAGCACAACTGCGGCCTGGCTGCCGACATCAACAGCCCGGAATATACCGCTTTGGAGGAGGCGTTCAAAAACACCAACGCCTACGCCTGGCTGTGCGCCCACGCCGAAGAATACGGCTTTATCCTGCGTTACCCGCAGGATAAGGAGGACATCACCGGCATCATCTACGAGCCGTGGCACTGGCGCTATGTGGGGGTGGAAAACGCCCGCCTGATCAACGAAAGCGGCCTGTGCCTGGAGGAGTACATCGAACAACTGCGGTTGGACGCGGCCCTGTAAGCCGGCTGGGCGCGGCTGTTTGAGCCACCCGGGGCGCGGCACGCGGCTTTGGTTCGGCCCGGCCCGGGACCCCACAGACCGGGCGGCGTCCATAAAAAGTTCACAGCCCCCGGTGCGATTTCGATGCTTTGCGCGATTGCACTTGGGCCAGAATTGTGTTAGTATATTTTGTAGCAGAGTTCCTGCTTTTTTTGTCCATTTTTTGAATTGACCATCATGCAAAAGCATGACATAAAACGCGCGCCCGCAGCGCAAGGAGGATGTTTGGTATGAAGATGAAAAAATTCTGGGCCGTTCTGGCGGCCGCCTGCCTGACGCTGGCACTGCTGGCCGGCTGCGGCGGGGACGCTTCGTCGGCGGCGGCCAAATCGGTGGACGAGGTGTACGCCGCCGTCACGCAGGCCAACGCCATTGATAACCCCCGCGAGCTGGGCGACAACGACCTGATGTACGACTATCTTTTGAGCATGGACGACATTGCCGAATACAAGGGCGTTGTGAGCAACGACAGCTACAACGCCGGCCTGGTGCTGGTGATCCGCTGCGCGGAGGGCAAGGCAGAGACCGTCAGGGCCGCGCTGGAGGAATACCGCCAGAGTTGGCTGACCCTTTCGGCCAATTACAGCGACGAATACGCCGAGGCCGTGCCCCATGTGGAAAACGGCGTGCTGCAGGCAAGCGGCGATATGGTGGTGATGGTCTGGGCCTCCAACGAGTGCGCCGCGCCGGACAAGCTGGCCGACGCCGTGGCCGCCGCGCTGGGCTGAAGCGCGCCGGTGCGCCGCGCCTGCCCATCGCCGCATGCGCGCAGCACAAAAACGCATTGCTGCAAGCCGGCGCCGTTTGCAACGGCGCCGGCTTTTTTAACAGGAGGGTCCCCACTTGGTATTCAGTACGATCATTTTCTTGTTCCGCTTTCTGCCCATCACGCTGGCGCTGTACTATCTGGCCCCGCCCAGGCTGAAAAACACCGTGCTGTTCCTTTGCAGCCTGGTATTTTACTGCTGGGGCGAGGTCAAGTATTTCCCGGTAATGCTGGCGCTGATCCTCATCAACTATGTGTCCGGCCTGGGGCTGGAGCATGCCCAGCGCCGCGCCGAACAGACCGGCAGGCCCTGCAAGGGCGCGCGGCTGGCCTGGCTTTTGTTCGCGCTGGCGGGCAGCCTTTCGATGCTGTTCTACTTTAAGTACGCCAATTTCGTCATCCGCACGATCAACAGCCTGGCCGGGCTGTCGCTGCCGACCATTCAGGGCATCGGCACGCTGCCGCTGGGCATCAGCTTTTACACGTTCCAGACGCTGTCCTACTCCATCGATGTGTATCGCGGCGAGGTGAAGGCCGAGCATAACATCATTGATTTCGGCGCGTATGTGGTCATGTTCCCTCAGCTGATCGCCGGGCCGATCGTCAAATACCGCGATATCTCCCACCAGCTGCATGTGTACGAGCACCGCTACACCCTTGCCCAGCTGGAACAGGGCGCCACGCTGTTCATCTTCGGCCTGTCCAAAAAGGTGCTGCTGGCCGATACCATCGGCGCGCTGTGGACCGATATCATCGGCGTGGCGGGCGATGCCACCGTGACCTTTGTGGGGCTGGAACGAGCCAGCACCCCGCTGGTGTGGCTGGGCATCCTGGCCTATTCGCTGCAGTTGTACTTTGATTTTTCGGGCTATTCGATGATGGGCATTGGCATGGGCAAGCTGCTGGGGTTCGATTTCCCGGCAAACTTCAATTACCCGTATATTTCCGCCTCCATCACCGAGTTCTGGCGGCGCTGGCACATGACGCTTTCGGGCTGGTTCCGCGAGTATGTGTATATCCCGCTGGGCGGCAACCGCAAGGGCTTCAAGCGGCAGATCTTCAACCTGTTTGTGGTGTGGGCGCTGACCGGCATCTGGCACGGCGCAAACTGGAACTTTGTGTGCTGGGGCCTGTACTACTTTGTGCTGCTGTGCATCGAAAAGCTGTTCCTGCTGAAATACCTGAAAAAGGGCAAAGTCTGGCCCCACATCTACACGCTGTTTTTGGTGGTGGTAGGCTGGGCCATGTTCGTGGGCAACGACCCGGGCGTGCAGTTCGGCCTGCTGTTCCGCAGGCTGTTCATTCCCACGGGCGGGGTGTCGCCGGTGTATTTCCTGCGCAACTACGGCGTGCTGCTGGTCGTTTCGGTGATCTGCTGCACCCCGCTGATCGAAAAGCTGTGGAACGCCCTGGCCAAGCGCACTGTAACCAGGCTGCTGACGCTGGCGTTTTTGCTGGTGATGAGCGTGGCCTATGTGGTGGGCAGCACCAACAGCCCGTTTTTGTACTTCAACTTTTAAGGAGGTAGCGCCCCATGGACGGAAAACACGCGGCCGGCGGCCGCTTTGGCAAAAAGCTGAAAGAACTGGCGGCGCACCCGGCTCTGGTGCTGTTTTTTGTGTTTTTGTTCGGCCTGTTTTTCCTTGATCTGGCCGTGCCCGATAAAGACCGCAGCGAGCTGGAAAACACCACCCTGGCCCAGCGGCCCACGCTGTCGCTGGAGGGCAAAAACCTTTCCGGCGTGGCATCGGCCGTCAACGATTATTTCACCGGCTATTCCAGGTATGTAAAGGAGCAGGTGGCCGGGCGCGACGGCTGGATCGGCCTGCAGGCCGGGTTTGAGACCCTGCTGTTCCAAAAGACCGAAAGCGGCGGCATGCTGCTGGGCAAAAACGGCCAGATGTTCGCCCGCACCTACGGCCTGCTTTCCGGCGAGCAAAAGCGCCTGCCGCTGAACACCAACGCGGTGTGCAGCCTGGCGCAGCGCTGGCCCGGCCGGGTGACGGTGCTGCTGGCGCCCGCGGCCTCCACCGTTTACCCGGAGCAGGTGCCCGCCGGCGCGCCGCTGCTGGACGAGGACGCCTGTCTGGATGACGCATTCGCCGCCTTTGCCGCAGCGGGGGCCAGCGTGCTGGATGTGCGCGAGACCCTGCGCGCCCACAGCGATGAATATATCTACTACCGCACCGACCACCACTGGACCACCACGGGCGCCTACTACGCCTACGTGGCCTACTGCCAGGCGCAGGGCCTGACCCCCTTTGACCGGGCGGCCCATACGGCCGTGGAGGTGCCGGGCTTTTACGGCACCAGTTACGCCAAGGCGCGCACCCCCTTTGCCAAGGCCGACACCATCACCTACTACGACCTGCCCAACCGCATGCAGGTGTACACCGTGCAGGGCAACGGCACGCTGGCTGCCCCGGCCGACGGCGCGGCCACCGGCCTGTACGACCCGAACCAGTGGGCCGCCTACGACAAATACGCCGCCTTTTTGTACGGCAACAACGGCTTTTCGCGCATTGAGGGCGACGGCACGGGCCGGGTGCTGGTGGTCAAGGACAGCTACGCCAACAGCTTTGTGCCCTACCTGACGGCCAACTACGCCGTCATTGATGTGGTGGACTTCCGCGCGTACCCCGCCGGGCTGGACAGCCTGATCGCGGAAAACGACTACGACCAGGTGCTGGTGCTGTACAGCTTTGCCTCGTTCAAGGCGGATTTGTACCTGAGCCGGGCCGGGCTGGCCGGGTAACCGGCGTGCTGCGGCGGCCCAAAAGCGGGGCCGCGCGTGGCATCTGCCCGGCGCAGACCGCCCTGCGCGCGGCGAAAGGGGAAGGGTATGTGCCCACGCCGTGCGCGGCAAAAGCCGGCTTCGCCCCCTGAAAAAGCAAAACAGAGCCTCCCGGTTTGGGCCGGGAGGCTCCGTTTATTTCTGCCGCACAGCGGGGGTCTGGTCCGCCCTGCGGTCATTTTTCAAACATATCCTTCAGGTTCTTAAAAAAGCCCTTGCGCTTTTCGTAGTTTTCGTCCTTCAGGGTGTCCTCAAACTTTTTAAGGGCGTCGCGCTGGGTCTTGTTCAGCTTTTTGGGGATCTCGACCTCGCACTTGACGTACATGTCGCCCCGGCCGCGGCCGTTGACATACTGAATGCCCTTGCCGCGCAGCCGGAACGTTGTGCCGCTTTGGGTGCCTTCGGGCACGTCGTATTCCACCTTGCCGTCCACCGTGGGCACCGTGATCCTGGCGCCCAGCACCGCCTGGCTGTAGGTGATGGGCACAGTGACCCACACATCGTAGCCGTCGCGCTGGAACATGGGGTCGGGCCGCACGGTCACCATCACGATCACATCGCCGTTGGGCCCGCCGTTGGTGCCTGCGTCGCCCACGGCGCGCAGCGCAATGCTCTGGTCGTCGTCAATGCCGGCGGGGATATTGACCTCCAGCGTTTTTTTGGTGGCCACACGGCCGCCGCCGTGGCAGGTCTTGCAGGGGTCCTTGACGATCTTGCCCTTGCCGCCGCAGCGCGCGCAGGGCTGCTGGCTCTGCATCACGCCGAACGGCGTGCGCTGCTGGCGCACCACATAGCCCCGGCCGCCGCAGTCCGGGCAGGTTTCGGGGCTGGTGCCCTTGGCCGCGCCGGTGCCGCCGCAGTCCTTGCAGACGTCCTGCCGGGTAATGCTGATCTTTTTGGTGCAGCCGTGCACCGCCTCGCTGAAATCCAGCGTGATGCGCACACGGATGTCCTGGCCCTTGCGGGGGACGTTGGGGTTGGAACGGCTGCCGCCGCCAAACCCGCCGAAGCCGCCGCCGAAGATATCGCCGAAGATATCGCCCAGATCCACGCCCTCGCCAAAGCCGCCGAAGCCGCCGCCCTGGCCCGCGCCGTAGCTGGGGTCCACGCCGGCAAAGCCGAACTGGTCGTAGCGCTTGCGCTTTTCCGGGTCGGACAGCACCTCGTTGGCCTCGTTGATCTCCTTGAACTTTTCCTCGGCGGTTTTGTCGCCGGGGTTATAGTCCGGGTGATACTTCATGGCCAGCTTGCGATAGGCCTTTTTGATCTCGTCGGCCGACGCCCCCTTGGAAACGCCCAGCACCTCATAATAGTCACGTTTATCTGCCATACGTTCACTCACCATTCAGCCGCAAATGCCGCTCCGGAAAACCGGAGCGGCGCTTGCGTTTATGTGCGGGGGCCCGCCGGTTTTGGCCGGGCCCGCCGGGTCCATACTTTCCGCTTTGAGAGGATCAGACTTCCTTGAAGTCCGCGTCCACCACGCCGTCATCGCCCGGGGTGCCGCTGCCGGCAGCGCCTGCGCCCGGGTTGGGGGCGCCCTGCGCGCCTGCGGCCTGCTGGGCGGCAGCGGCGGCCTGGTACATCTTTTCAAACACCTGGCTCAGCGCTTCCTGCTTGGCCTTGATGTCGTCGATGCTGCCGCTCTGCACGGCGGTCTTCAGGTCGGCCAGCTTGGCCTCGGCGTCGCCCTTGACATCGGCGGGCAGCTTGTCGCCATTCTCCTTGAGCATCTTTTCGGTCTGGAACACCATCTGCTCGGCGCCGTTGCGGATATCCACTTCCTCGCGCTTCTTCTTGTCGTCAGCGGCGAACTGCTCGGCTTCCTTCACGGCCTTGTCGATGTCCTCCTTGGACATATTGGTGCTGGCGGTGATGGTGATGCTCTGCTCCTTGCCGGTGCCCAGATCCTTGGCGCTTACGTGCACGATGCCGTTGGCGTCGATATCAAAGGTGACCTCGATCTGGGGCACGCCGCGGGGCGCCGGGGCGATGCCGTCCAGATGGAAGGTTCCCAGGCTCTTGTTGTCGCGGGCAAACTCACGCTCACCCTGCAGGACGTTCACTTCCACGCTGGGCTGGTTGTCCGCAGCGGTGGAGAAGATCTGGCTCTTCTTGGTGGGGATGGTGGTGTTGCGGTCGATGATCTTGGTGCACACGCCGCCCAGCGTCTCGATGCCCAGGCTCAGCGGGGTAACGTCCAGCAGCAGCAGGCCCTTAACGTCGCCCTGCAGCACGCCGCCCTGGATGGCGGCGCCCACGGCCACGCACTCGTCGGGGTTGATGCCCTTGAACGGCTCGCAGTTCAGCTCCTTCTTCACCGCGTCGTACACGGCGGGGATGCGGGTGGAGCCGCCCACCATCAGCACCTTCTTCAGGTCAGAGGGGCGCAGGCCGGCGTCGGCCAGAGCTTTGCGCACAGGCTCCATGGTGCGGTCCACCAGGTCGGCGGTCAGCTCGTTGAACTTGGCGCGGGTCAGCGTCATGTCCAGATGCTTGGGGCCGG
>CAMFSB010000090.1 GCA_945982465.1 uncultured Faecalibacterium sp.
AGGCTTTGCCGGGCGGCTTTCAGCTTCGCGGCGGCCGCGCCGGTGTCCAGCCCGGCGGCGTCCTCGGCCAGGTATTTGCGCTTGGCGCTGCGCACCTTGCGCTCCAGCGCGTGGTAGGGTGCCGGGAAGAACGGAAAATGCCGCGAAAAAGTGTCTGCAAGCGCGAATTGGTGACCTTCCCGTATAACGTTTGAGCGCTTATAATAATAACAAAACCGTTATGAGGAGAGTTATTATGAAAAACATTTTGCCGTATATCATGGTCGCGGGCGAAGTGCACAACTCCGCCTCCTCCACCGCCGAAGCCATGCGGCCTGTGTGGGCAAAAGCTGCCGAGTTGCATCTGAACACCGTGCTGGTTCCCGTCACCTGGGAGATGCTGGAGCCTGAAGAGGGCGTGTTTGACTACACCGCCGTGGATATGCTGCTGGCCGGGGCACGCGAGCATAGGCTGCACCTGGTGCTGCTGTGGTTCGGCGCATGGAAAAACGCCCAGTGCTACTATGCCCCCGCGTGGGTCAAGCAAGACCTGCACCGTTTCGCTCGTGCAGAGGTCGAACCTGGCAAGCCGAAAACCAGCCTGAAGCAATACCATGGTATGGGCTATACGACGCTCTCTGCTTTCTGTGCGGAAACCTGCCGTGCTGACGCCCGCGCCTTTGCCGCGCTGATGGCCCACTTAAAACAGGCTGACCGTGCCGAGCGCACTGTGCTGATGGTTCAGGTCGAGAACGAGACGGGCCTGCAGGGCGCGGCGCGGGAGCACTCTGCCGCCGCCGACGCTGCCTTTGCCGCCGACGTGCCGGCCGAGCTGCTTTTCTATTTAAAAGCCAACACGGCCGAGATGGCTGAGGATGTGCGCGCTGCCGTGGAAAACGCCCCCGCATCCGGCGACTGGAAGACCGTGTTCGGCGATGTGGCGGAGGAATTGTTCAGTGCTTATTACACAGCGTCCTACGTCGAGCAGGTCGCCAAGGCGGGCTATGACGCCTATTCGCTGCCGCTTTCGGTCAACTGCTGGCTGGATCGCGGACGGGTGCCGGGGCAGTACCCCAGCGGCGGCCCTGTCGCCCGTATGATGGAGGTCTGGCAGCACTGCGCACCGCACATTTCCGTATTCGCGCCCGACATCTACCTAAAAGATTTCTGCGATGTTTGCGACGAATACATAAAGCGCGGCAACCCGTTGTGCATCCCGGAAACAGCCCCTCACAGCCATGTGGGGCCACGGCTCGTCTACGCCATCGGGCATTACCATGCACTCTGCTTCTCGCCGTTTGGATTCGAGGATATGGGGGCTTCGCGGGATGCCTCCGATGCTGCCGGACTGATGATGTTCGGTATGGACACCAGCGATCCACTGCTCGCCACGCCCCAGAGCGTGCCAGAATACGCGTTTTATGCGGATGCGATCCGTGGCATGATGCCCCAACTGCTGGCTGCTTATGGAAGCAACCGCTTGCAGGCTGTCATCAGCGAGCGCCCGGATGATATGACAATGACGTTCGAAGCTTTTGCCATTCATGCGGGGATGAACCACCCGTTTATCTCCCGCAAGGACGGTGTCTGCCTTGCCTTACAGACGGCACAGAATGAATTTTATGTATTGTGCAACGCCTGCGCCCCTGCGGTTGTCTCTACCGACCCGGCTACGCCGTAGGGCGACTTCCTGCCGATGTAGGCGGTGCGGTTTGAGGACGGACAGTGGCATATGACCTGCCGCCTGAATGGCGACGAAGCCGCTATGATGGTGTACAACCGCCCAACGCTGCTGCGCATGAAACTGTTTGCCTATTGATTTGGAGAGGGAAACTGCGAAAACGTATTGCGCCCCGCAGCAGCGCTTGGCGCGCGGGCTGCCTGCCGGCGGGCCGGTTGCGGCCATGGCGTGCGCCTCTGCGCGCCAAAGCGGAAGCGGGAAATGCAAAATTTGGCGTATCTGCATCTTGCATTCTTTTTCAAGATGCGATATAGTATCGTTGGTTAAATGTTTCACGTATGGGCGCGGCTGATGGGCCGGCGGGTGAAACGCAAACTGAGGAAAATCAAGGAGGTATTTTATTTATGGGAAGATTAGCAGGTAAGGTTGCAATCGTTACGGGTTCCACCAGCGGCATCGGCATCGGCATTGCCAAGCTGTATGCGGCCGAGGGCGCCAAGGTCGTGATCTGCGGCCGCCGCAAGGAGAGAGGCCAGGCCGTTGTGGATGAGATCGTTGCGGCCGGCGGCGAGGCGTGGTATCACTTCATGGACATGACCGCCATCGAGAGCATCGATCAGCTGTTCGCCGATACCGCCGAAAAGTACGGCAAGATCGATATTCTGGTCAACAACGCCGCCAACGTGGGCCTGAAGGACGGCCGTGTGGACGAGCTGACGCTGGAGATGTGGGACGCTATCTTCAACAGCGATATGCGCGGCACCTTCTATGCCGTCAAGAGCATCCTGCCCTATATGCAGAAGAATGAGAACGGCGGCTCCATCATCAACATCGGCTCCATGGCTTCCTGCAACGGCGATTTGGGCTCCACTGCCTACGCCTGCGCCAAGGCTGGCGTGGACATGCTGACCAAGTACACCGCCCTGCAGTACGGCAAGCAGAACATCCGCTGCAACTGCGTGCGCCCGGGCCTGATCGTCACCCCGCAGAACGAGGCGCATGTGCCCCAGGCTCTGAAGGACATCTTCCTGAGCAACATCGAGGTCAACCGCTACGGCTGCCCCGAGGACATCGGCCATATGTGCGTGTACCTGGGCTCGGACGAGAGCGCGTACTTCACCGGCCAGGTGGTCACGGTGGACGGCGGCCTGAACGCCCATGTGGGCACCGTCGCGCAGTTCCGTCAGATGAACTCCCGCACCTGGTAAGCGGCGGGCCGCTGCGGCACAGCGCCGCGCAAAGCCCTGCATAACAGCAGCAAAGCCCCGGCAGAATGCAGCCCGCATTCTGCCGGGGCTTTTCGTATGCGCTGCCGCGGCAAACGAAAAACGCCCTGCACAGCAATGTGCAGAGCGTTTTTTGGTTGCCCAGGCCGGGATCGAACCGACGCATGCGGGAGTCAAAGTCCCGTGCCTTACCACTTGGCTACTGGGCAGCATAGCCTGACGGTGCACAATAGTATACCATAAAACCGCCGCCGGCTCAAGTTCTTTTTTGGCGGCGCGGCTTTATTCGTACACCTGCCTGCCGCTGAAAATGCACAGCGCGGCCTTGCAGGTGCCGTTTTCCAGCAGCTGGCGCGCCGCCGCCAGCGCGGCCCCCGCGCTGACGCAGGCGGGGATGGCGTCGGTGCGCAGCACCTCCCGCGCGGCCCGGGCCGCGTCGCCGCTGGACACGGCTGCAACGGTATCCACCACATAGGGGTTGTAATTTTCCGGCACAAAACCGGCACCCAGCCCCGGGATCTTGTGCCGGCCCAAAAAGCCGCCGCCGATGGCCTGGCACTCATACGGCTCCACGGCAACGATGCGCACATCATTGGTCCAGGCCTTTACCACCTCGCCCACGCCGGTAATGGTGCCGCCGGAGCCTACGCCCGCCACCACGGCGTCTACCAGCGAGGCGCTCTCGGTGCGGATGGCCTCCACAATGGCCGGGCCGGTGGTGCGGCGGTGGTATTCCGGGTTGTCATCGTTGGCAAAGTAATCCACATAATAGCCGCCCAGCCGCTGGGCGGCGGCACGGGCCAGCTTTTCGGCGCCCGCCCGGCCGTACAGCGCACTGGAATATTCCAGCCGGGCGCCCAGCGCCTTCAGCGCGGCCTGCCGCTGAGCCGAAAGGCTTTCGGACACCACCAGCACCACCGGATGGCCGGCGGCCCGGGCCGCAATGGTCAGCGCGGCGGCAAAGGTGCTGGCGCCGGCCTCCACAACGGTCTGCCCGGGGCGCAGCTTGCCGCTTTCGGCGGCCAGAGCCAGCATACCCTCGGCCAGGCCGTCCTTGGCCGTGCCGGTGGGCCCGCCAAAGTCCAGGTAGGCGTACAGCCGCCCCGGCAGCTTTGCCGCCCGCACATAACCCGTCAGTTCCACGATGGGGCAGGTGTACAAGGTCTGATAGTAGTTTTTCACGATCCCGGCCGCCATGAAAGCACCCCCTGAAACCGCGCTGCTGCGCGGTGTTTCAGCTTCAATGTAGCGCAAAACGCCGGGCGCGTCAAGCCGCCGGCCGCCGGCCGGGCTGCCCCGGCGGCTGGCGGCAGCTGCCCGGGACGCATACGCCGCCGCGCAGCACACGTCCAAAACGGGCAAAACGCTGAAAATTGTTTGCATTTATACGGCACAATCACCACACAGCCCCTTGACAAATCGGAGAAATTCTGGTATAATCCAGAACGTAAAGCAGAAAAACTTTACAAAAGCTCCGGGATCCTGCGGCTGGGAGGTGCGCTATGGCCAAAAATCTTGAGATCAGTTATCTGCTGGATTTTTACGGCGAAATGCTCACCCAAAAACAGCGGGATGTGATGGAGCAGTATTATAACGATGACCTCTCGCTCAGCGAGATCGCCGAAAACTTCGGCATCACGCGGCAGGGCGTGCGCGACGCCATCAAGCACGGCGAAGCCGCTCTGCTGGAGCTGGAGCAAAAGGTGGGCTTTGCGGCTCGCTATCGGCAGATGCACGAAAACCTCGCCCGGCTGGAGCACATCGTGCGGGAGGCGAAATTCGCCAATTCCGGCAGCTACGGCGGCATAAGCGCCGTGGAGATGGACAAGACCCTCGACGCGCTGCTGGAAGTGATCGCAGCGATGGATGACCCGGCCGATGAGGCGTAAACGCACCAGCACAGCAAGGAGACAAACAGAATATGGCATTTGAATCTCTGTCTGACCGCCTTGCGGGCGTGTTCAAAAAGCTGAAAGGCCACGGCAAGCTCAGCGAAGCGGACATCAAGACCGCCATGCGCGAGGTGCGCATGGCTCTGCTGGAGGCCGACGTCAACTACAAGGTCGCCAAGGACTTCTGCGCCAAGGTATCGGAACGGGCCATGGGCCAGGAGGTAATGGAAAGCCTGACCCCCGCCCAGCAGGTGGTCAAGATCGTCAACGAAGAGCTGACGCGCCTGATGGGCGGCGACGAAGCGCCCCGCCTGAACATCAAAAACAAGGGCCAGACGGTCATCATGCTGTGCGGTCTGCAGGGTAACGGCAAAACCACCCACGCGGCCAAGCTGGCCAAGTACTACGCCAAGCAGGGGCGCCGCCCGCTGCTGGTGGCCTGCGATATCTACCGCCCCGCCGCCATCGAGCAGCTGAAGGTGGTAGGCAGGCAGGCCGGCGTGCCGGTGTTTGAGCTGGGCGTCGAAAAACCGGTGGTCATTGTAAAAAAGGCGCTTTCCTACGCCAGGGACTACGGCCATGACGTGGTGCTGATTGATACGGCCGGCCGCCTGCAGATCGACGAAGCCATGATGCAGGAGCTGGTGGACGTAAAGAACGCCGTCAGCGTGGACGAAACGCTGCTGGTGGTGGACGCCATGGCCGGCCAGGACGCGGTGAACGTGGCCAAAAGCTTCAACGAGACCGTGGGCATCGATGGCATCATCCTCACCAAAACCGACGGCGACACCCGCGGCGGCGCGGCGCTTTCGGTGCTGGCGGTCACCGGCAAGCCGATCAAGTTCCAGGGCACCGGCGAAAAGCTGGACGATCTGGAGGTATTCCACCCGGCGCGCATGGCCAGCCGCATTTTGGGCATGGGCGACGTGCTCAGCCTGATCGAAAAGGCGCAGGACGCGGCCGACGAAAAGGCAGCCGAGGAGACGGCCCGCCGCATGCTGGAAAACAAGTTCGACATGAACGACATGCTGGCCCAGTTTGCGCAGATCCGCAAAATGGGCGGGGCGTCGGCCATGCTGAGCATGCTGCCCGGCGGCGCTAAGATCGACCCCTCGCAGGTGGACGAAAAAGCCATGGACCGCATTGAAGCGATCATTTATTCCATGACGCCCGCCGAGCGCGAAAAGCCTTCCATCATCAACCCCAAGCGCAAGCGCCGCATCGCCGCAGGCAGCGGCACCCGCGTGGAGGATGTGAACCGTCTGCTCAAGCAGTACGAAATGATGCAGAAGATGATGAAGCAGATGAAAAAAAGCCCCAAGGGCTTTGCCCGCCGCATGGGCGGCATGATGGGCAACCCCAATGCGTTCAAGGGCATGATGTAAGCGCCGGAATGTACCGGCAGTGATTCTTTTGGTATGACCCATAAGCCGTTTGCGGCCCCGGGTTTGTACAATAAATTGCCCCGCTGGGGCCGTAAACTGTATTAGGAGGTGACATTAGGTATGGCAGTGAAAATCAGACTTCGCCGCATGGGCGCCAAAAAGGCTCCCTTCTACCGTGTTGTTGTTGCGGATAGCCGCTATCCCCGCGACGGTCGTTTCATTGAGGAGATCGGTTCCTACGATCCCACCAAGGAGCCGGCTGCGGTGAACATCGACGCCGAGAAGGCCAAGCAGTGGATCGCCAATGGCGCGCAGCCCACCGATACCGTGCGTGTTCTGCTGAAGAAGTCCAACATTCTGTAATAGGGGGTTTGGCTCATGCAGGAATTGCTGTTGGCAGTTGCCAAAGGCCTCGTGGAGGACAAGGACGCCGTGACGGTTACGGTGGATGAGCCCCGCGAGGACGGTACGGTCGTCTACCACCTGTCGGTGGCGGAGGGCGATATGGGCCGGGTCATCGGCAAGCAGGGGCGGATCGCAAAGGCCATTCGCGTGGTCATGCGCGCCGCCGCCGTGCGGGTGGATGAAAAGGT
>CAMFSB010000091.1 GCA_945982465.1 uncultured Faecalibacterium sp.
TTGCGCCCCCGCCTGCCGAGCTGGACAGCCGGCGGCAAACCGCCGCGGCCTCCGGCCTTGTGCCGGACGCCCGCGCCGGCGGCCATGCCCCGGCTTTGGCCGAAGCCTGGGGCCGAACCCCCGCCGGGCCGGGGGTGGTGCTGCTGGGCGCGTACCCGGAGCAAAACCTCTGGCTGTACGGCTACTATGACGACGCAGTGGGCTTTGACGGCCTGCTGCTGGACGCGGGCGAAACGCAGACGCTGTACGCCTTTGCCTGGAGCTACACCGGCCGGGGTGACGCCCCCGCGCTGTACCTGACGGCGGACGGCAAAACGCTGTACGCGGCCTGCCCGGTGGGCACCGGCACCGGCGTGTATATAGAGCAACTGTACGCGTTCAGCACAGGCGGCGGTACGGTACAGGGATACGCGGTGGACAGCGGCGCCGTGGCGGACGCCTTTGCCGACCAGATCCGCCTGGATTACCGGCCGTCGGACGGGTGGATCACCGCCTTTGCGGGCGACACGCCGCTGCTGGGTGGCGGGCTGGAAGTTCTGGGCCTGAGCAAAGCGGACGAGCGTACCCCGGCACAGTTTTTCTGCGGCCAGCAGCTGTATTACGCCGTGTCGGGCGCATCGCTGTATGCCGTCTGCGAGCCGGTGCTGTGCAACAGCCAGGGACAGGGCGAGATGTACCTTGCCGGGGAGGACCCGTACCGTCTGCTGCTGCCGGTGTGCGTCCGCTTTAACGCGGACGGCCGTGCAGCCTGGGGCACGGGCGCGGTGAGCGCCGCGCCCCAAAGCGCGGTTGCCGCCTGGCGCAGCGGCGGGGCGGGCAGCTACCGGCTGCCTGCGGCCCGGCAGTGGCAGGCCGACCTGACCCACGACGGAACCCCCGAAACCATCACCTTTGACGTGAATGCGCTGGAAACGCTGGGCCTGGCCCACTTTGCCGTGTATGGCAGCGACGGCACGCTGCTGCTGGAACAGGCGCTTTCCACCAGCCACGCGGGCTGGAACACTCTGGCGCTGTACCGCGACGATACCGGCGACTACCTGCTGGAATACCAGCCCTACTGCTCCACGGGCAGCGGCTATTACAGCTATGCGCTATACCGGCTGGCGGCCGACGGCACCCGGCAGGTCAGTGAGCAGGCGGAGGTATCGTTCAGCGTGGGCATCCCCTATGATGCACCGGACAACGACGTGGACGCGCTGATGGCTTTTGCCGTGCGTGCCACCGAGCTGTGGAGCCGCTCGGCTTTGCTGGTGAGCACCGATGTGGAGTTGCTGGCATCCGGCCTGACCCGGACGGACGTGACCGAGGGCGGCCGGCTAGACACCGAAGCCGTGCTGAACAGCAGCCCGGCCTACAGCGTGGTCGTGCAGCCCGGGGCCAACTACTACGCGGCGGACGATGCGCTGGCCGACCCGCTGCACTATGTGGAACAGATGACCTGGACACAGGCATTGCTGGAAGAGGGCGGCTACTCCGCCGCCAGCGGCCTGCGCGCCCGGCTGGAGGATGCAAACCGCGTACTGGCCGCCCACCGGGCCGAGGTGGAAAACGCCAAAAGCGGAGAGTAAGGCGGCCCGCGCGGGCGCTCGTTCCCAAACGCTGTCGGCCGCGCGGCACGGCGAAACAGCCTGTAAACTGTGCCGCGCAGGACCCCATGCCCGCCCGGCGGTACGCCTTTGGCGGCGCAGCCGGATGGCCCGGTGGGCCGGGCAAGCTCTGCCGGAACAAAACCGAAAAACAAAAACGCCCCGCCCCTGTTTTGCGTACAGGGGCGGGGCGCGTTGTATCTGCAAAAACGCCTTACATCTTTTCGGGCACGGTGACCTTGAACATGGTCAGCACGCTGCGGATCACGTTGCGCACCGCAACGCACAGCGCCAGGCGGGCCTGCTGCACCGCCGGCTCGGCACCCTGGATGCGGCAGGTGTTGTAAAAGCGGTGGAATGCGCTGGCCAGGTCGATCACAAAGCGGTTGATGCGGCTGGGGTCGTACTTGTCGGCCGCCAGCGCGATCTCGCTGGGGAAGGCCGCCAGCATGCGGATCAGCTCCTGCTCGGCCGGCTCGGTGAGCAGCGTGCCGTCGAATACCAGCGCCGGGTCCAGCGTGACACCCTCGCTTTCCAGCTTTTTCAGGATCGAGCAGATCCGGGCGTGGGCGTACTGCACATAGTACACCGGGTTGTTGGAATCCTGCTGCACAGCCTGGTCCAGGTCAAAGTCGATGCCGCTGCCCGCGTCGTGCATGTTGAACAAAAAGCGTGCGCTGTCGATGGGCACTTCCTCCAGCAGATCGGTGAGCGTGATGGCGTTGCCGGTGCGCTTGGACATGCGCACGGGCTGGCCGTCCCGCATCAGGTTCACCATCTGCATCAGCACCACATCCAGCTGGCTGCCGTCCAGGCCGATGGCGTCCATCGCGCCTTTCATGCGGGCCACATGGCCGTGATGGTCCGCGCCCCACACGTCGATGGCCTTATCAAAGCCGCGCACGGCCAGCTTGTTGTAATGGTAGGCGATGTCGGCCGCAAAGTAGGTGGGGATGCCGTTGGCGCGCACCAGCACTTCGTCCTTGGCCTGCTCCTCGCTGCCGTCGGCGGTCTTTTTCTTGTTGGCGGTGCCGTATTTTTCGGCGTACTGGGCGCTGCGGTACATGATGGCGCCGTCCTCGGCCTTGTAGCACGCGCCGTTTTGCAGCAGCTTGTCCACCACGGCCTGCACCGCCCCGCTTTCGTGCAGTGTGCTCTCGTGGAACCACACATCGTACTGGATGCGGTATTTGCCCAAGTCGGTCTGCAGGGCGGCGATGTTTTTGGGCAGGGCGTAGTTTACCAGCGCGTCCTTCAGCGCGGCAAAGGCCTCGCTTTCGTACAGTGCGTCGCCCGCAAGGCCGTTGCAGGCTTCCACGAGCGCGGCGCATTCCGCTTCGTGGTTGGCGGCAAAGGCCCTGGCGTGAGCCAGAATGTCACCGCCCTGATAGCATTCAGCAGGCAGGGGATAGGCATACTCGCCGCCGAACAACTGCAGATACCGCACGGCCAGGCTCTTGCCGAATTTCTGGATCTGGTTGCCCGCGTCGTTGATGTAAAACTCGCGGGTCACAGCGTACCCGGCCCAGTCCAGCACGGCGGCCAGGCAGTCGCCCAGCGCGCCGCCCCGGGCGTTGCCCATGTGCATGGGGCCGGTGGGGTTGGCCGAAACAAACTCCACGTTGATTTTTTTGCCGCCGCCCGCGCTGGTGCGGCCGTATTCCGGGTTGGCACAGGCCGCGCGCACAGCCGAAGCGTAAAAGCCGGGCTGCAAAAACAGATTGATAAAGCCGGGGCCGGCCACCTCCACCCGGGCAAAGCAGCCGTTTTCCAGGCTGGGCATGTGTTTGAGCAAAGCGTCTGCGATCATGCGGGGGGCCTTGCGCCAGGTGCGCGCACCGGCCATGGCCAGGTTCGAGGCGATATCGCCGTTTTTCACATCGGCTGGGATCTCCACGATAAACGCGGGCAGTTCGGCTTGGGGCAGCTCGCCCGCCTGCATGGCGGCGCTGGCCGCGGCGGTCAGCAGCGCACGGGCCTCGTCCAGCGCGGCCTGCCGGGGGTTGTAATATGCATACGCCTGCCGCATTTCCTCCGGCGTGCCGGTAAACGCGGCGGTGTTCCGTTGGGTCTTGTTCGGTTCGGTCATGGGTCGTTCGTTCCTTTCCGGGTGATTGATCGTTCGTTTGGTTTGCAGCTTCCTTTATAGTATACCACAAAGCCGAGCGCGGCAAAAAGAGGCGCTCGCGGCAAAGCGGCCGCGCAGGTCAGTTCACATGCGTCACGCTGACTTCCAGGCTGCTTTTGCTCATCAGCTCAGCGGAATCCGCGTCCAGAATGTAGCTGAACGTTACGGTGCCGCCCTTGTCGGTCAGGCGGGAGTCGATCTCGTCCGCCGTCACGCCCAGCGTCATCGAGCCGTAGCCGGTCTCGTAATGGCACAGATGCCGCCGCCCGCGCTCGATCAAAAGCTGGCTGGCCGCGCTGCCAAAGCGCAGCATGGCCACGCGGCTGGCATCCTCGGCCACCTTCAACGTGGTGGTGCAGCCTGCATAGCCGGTGGCCTCGGTCTCGGCGTAGGTGATGTAGTAGCTGCCGCCCCGGTGCACAAAGCTGCCGCGGGTCATCAACTCCATGTCGCTGGTCTCGCCGTCCTGTTCGATGCGGCTTTTGATGCGGATCATGTAATCTTCCTTCAAAGTCATGGGCTGTCGTTTCCGATCCTTTGCTTTAATATTTGTCAATGGCGATCTGCTCGCAGGTTCCGCCGCGGTATTCGCCTAAAAACAGGTCGGCCGAAGCCTGGAAGCCCTCGGCGGTGTCGCTGACGTAATACTGCGCCTGCCCGCCCTGCGGCCGGGGCCCGGCGGCAAGCCCTGTTTCGGCCAGCGTGTCTTTCAGCACGTCGGCCGTGATGCGGCCGGGGTCGATCAGCCGCACCCCGTCGCCCACAAATTCGCCGATCATCTTTTTCAGCAGCGGGTAATGGGTGCAGCCCAAAATCAGGGTGTCCACCCCGGCGGCGCGGATGTCGGTCAGGTATTCCTCGATCAGCAGCCGGGCCACCGGGTTGCCGTCGTTCACATAGCCGTTTTCCACCAGCGGCACAAACATGGGGCAGGCCCGCTTAAAGATCTGCACGCCGGGGCACAGCGCGCGCAGCCGCGTTTCGTAACTGCCCGAACGGATGGTGGCCGGCGTGCCGATCACCCCCACGCGGCCGTTGCGCGTGGCCGCGGCGGCCGCCTGCGCGGCGGCCTGTACCACGCCGGAATAGGGCACGGGCAGGGCGGCGGCTTCCTCGGCCGGGTAGGTGCTGGACACGGTGCCGCAGGCCGCGATGATGTATTTGACGTTTTTCGAGAGCAGAAAGGCGATGTCCTGCCGGGCGTACTGAATGATGATGTCCCGCCCGCGGGTACCGTAGGGCACGCGGCCCGTGTCGCCGAAGTACACGATGGCCTCGCCGGGCAGGATCCTGCGCAGCTCGCGCACGGCGGTCAACCCGCCCAGCCCGCTGTCGAACACGCCGATGGGCCGGTTATCCATGGCGCGCCGCCTTCCGCTGGGCGCGTTCCAGCGCCTGGGCGATCAGCTCATCGACCTGATCGTCCAGCGTCAGGCCCACGCTTTCCATCAGCTTGGGCCACATGCTGATGGGGGTAAAGCCCGGGAAGGTGTTGATCTCGTTGATCAATACGCGGCCGCTGCCCTTTTCCACAAAGAAATCGCAGCGGGCCAGCCCCTCGCAGCCCAGGGCGGTATAGGCTTGCTGCGCCAGGGTGCGCACCTCGTCCAGCTTTTCGGGCGGCAGCTGCGCCGGGATCAGCGTGCGGCTCACGCCGTTTTTGTACTTGTCGTCGTAGGTGTAAAACTCGGCCCCGGCCAGGATCTCGCCGGGCAGCGTTGCCAGGGCGGGGCTGGCGCCGATGGCGGCGCACTCCACCTCCTGCCCGTCCACGAACGCCTCAAACACCAGCTTGTCATCCTCGCGCAGGGCCAGCTCCACGGCCGTGCGCAGGGTGTAGCGGTCGGTAGCCTTGGAGATGCCCACGCTGGAGCCGGCGTTGGCGGGCTTTACGAACATGGGGTAGCCCAGCGTGAATTCCAGCCGTTCGCAGATGCCGTCCAGATCCTGCTCCAGCTCGTAGCGGGTAAACGCCTGCCATGGGCAGTGGGGGATGCCCGCCTGGGCAAACAGGGCGTTGGCCACAGCCTTGTCCATACACACGGCGCTGGCCAGCACGCCGCAGCCCACATACGGGATGCCCGCCAATTCCAGCAGGCCCTGCACGGTGCCGTCCTCGCCCCAAAGGCCGTGCAGCGCCGGGATGACCACATCAACATGCAGCTTTTCCACGCGGCCGTCGGGCGTAAACAGCACCAGGCCGTGGTCGGCGCGGTCGCAGCTGATGATGCAGGGCATGTTGCCGGGCGCATCCTCCCAGCTGCCGTCTGCCATCTGCGCGGTGGATGCCTCGGTGTACAGCCAGCGGCCGTCTTTGGTAATGCCAATTTTGATCAGCTCGTAGCGGGCAGGGTTGAGGTGGCCGACAAAGGTGCCGGCGGAAACGCGGCTGACCTCGTGCTCGCTGGAAAGGCCGCCGAACAGCACAACAACAGTCAGCGGCCGGGCTTGGGTTTCTTCCATAGCTTGCATGCTCCTTATCCAACAATACCGTGCGCACTGCGCACCGGATGATAGTATCATAAGTATGGCTATGATACCATAAAAATGCGGCGGTTTCCACTGCGGGGCGAAAATTCAGAGAAAAAGACGCGAAATGATGCTTGACGCGGCAGGCGGGATGTGGTACTATGATAACACCTCTTTTGCGGGGTTATTTTTTTGTGCCCTTTTTTTGAGCACGGCCCGCAAGCCCGAGGGAGGTTAAAACGACCGTTAAATGGAGGTGCCGAAACAATGACAGTGAAGATCACGCTCGCGTGCACGGAGTGCAAACAGCGCAACTACAACACGACCAAAAACAAGAAAAACTGCCCCGATCGTCTTGAGATGAAGAAATACTGCCGCTTCTGCAAGAAGCACACAGTTCACCGCGAGACCAAGTAAGAAAGGCGGACGGCAATATGGCAGACAACACCGCAAAAAAGCCAGGCTTCGGCGCGAAGGTGAAGTGCTTATTCCGCCGCATC
>CAMFSB010000092.1 GCA_945982465.1 uncultured Faecalibacterium sp.
CGGCAATGGCGCGGGCCTGCTCAAATTTGGGGCGGGAGCAGTCGGCGCGGCGCAAAAAACGGTCCTCAATCTGCTGTTCGCTGGCGCCGCGCAGGCGCATATCGTTGATCAGCCGCACCGGGCGCACGCCGGTCAGCTTGCCCCAGGGCGGGCGGATGCCGGTCTCGCGGCGCAGCAGATCGTATGCAAGGTTTGCCAGTTCCTGATCCAGCTTGGCGTCCGGCGCGGGCAGCGGCGCGCAGGCCACCGCTTCGCGGCCGGCCCGGCGCAGCGTTACCCGCATTTCGTCGGGGCCATATTCCGCCAGCACACAGTCCTCGCCGGCGGCAGGCGGCTGCCCCACAATGGGCGCCATGGGGAAAAACAAGCGGATCAAATGCTCGGCTGCGTAGCCCGAAGCCAGGCCTGTGATGCAGATCTTCATGCTTCCTCCGGCGGGCACATATGGCAGATGAACCAGTTGTGGGCCATCTCCTCGCCATAGGTGGTAAACTCCTCGTGCCCGGGCAAAATTTTGGTATCGGCGGGCAGGTGCAGCGCCCGCAGCTTCTGGATGCTCTGCACCATCTTTGCCGGGTCGCCGCCGGCCAGGTCGGTGCGGCCGGTGTCGCCATGGAACAGCGTATCACCGGTGAACAGATACTCCCCGCACAAAATGCACACGCTGCCCTCCGAATGGCCGGGCGTTGCGATGATCTTAAAGGTAAGCTCGTCTACCGTCAGCTCCTCGCCGTCGACCAGCGAGCCGTCCGCTTCAGCCAGAGGGTACAGTGCCCCGCCTTGCACATCGGCAGAAGCACAGCGCAGCGGTGCGCCCCATTCGCTGCGCAGCGCGGCCGCGCCGCCCACATGATCCATGTGGCCGTGGGTGCACAGCATCAGCTTGAGCAGGGTGTTGGTCCGGGCCAGGGCGTCATCGTATTCTTCGGCGCCGGCCGCCGGGTCGATGATGACCGCGCTGCCCTGCTCAGTGAGCACCAGAAAACTGTTGGCGCAAAACGGCGCAGGGCCGGTCAGGTGATAGATCTGCATGGTCGATTCTCCTATTCATGCTTCCATTCGTCGGTGTCCATCAGGATGGTCACCGGGCCATCGTTAGTCAGGGTGAGCTGCATATCCGCGCCAAACTCGCCGTGCAGCACTTCTTTCAGGCCCTGGCGCTCCATCTCGCGCAAAAACAGCTCGTAGGCGTCCACCGACAGCGGCTTTTTTGCCGCCGCGATAAAGCTGGGGCGCATGCCTTTTTTGGTGGAGCCGTACAGCGTAAAATTGGACACCACCAGCGCCGAAAGCCCCAGTTCCTTCGCACTGCGGTTCAGCTTGCCCTCCTCATCGCTGAAAATGCGCAGGCCCGCGCATTTTTCAGCCAGGCGAGGCACCAGTTCCAGCGTATCGGTGTCCTTAACGCCCAAAAGAATGACCAGCCCCGGCCCGATGGTGCGCGGCGCGCCGCCGTTGACCACCACCGACGCCCCGCTGACCCGTTGGATCACTGCTCGCATATTAACTCCTTGTCACTTTCAGCACGTCGCGGATTTTGGACAGCCGCGCCACCACATTGTTCAGATGCTCGGTATTGTTGATGCCGATGGTCAGCGACATGATGGCGCAGCCCTGATCGGCCTGCCGCGCGTTGATGGCGTAAATGGGCACACGCATATCGCTCAGCGCCATAGCCACATCGCCCACCAGGCCGTCGCGGTCCAGCGCGTCGATCACCAGCGTGGCCTTGTAGCGCTCCTTTACATCGTCGGCCCAGTACGCCCGCACCCAGCGCGGGGCGTTGGCCGGGTCGCGCATGCTGGCATTGGCGTTGGAGCAGCTGCGCTTATGGATCGACACGCCAAAGCCCCGGGGCACAAAGCCCACGATATCGTCGCCAGGCAGCGGCGTGCAGCACTTGGCAAACTTGATGGGGGTATTGTCGAAACCTTCGACCACCACGCCGTCAGTGGCGTGGGGCGGCTTGACATTGACCGCCGACAGCTTGACCGGCTGCTGCTCTTCCGCCGCGTGCAGCTTGGCGTATTCCTCCTTGATCTTGGGCATGCAGTGGGCCACCGTCAGCCCGCCGTAGCCGATGGCCGCATACATTTCATCGGCCGTGTTCTGGCGCAGGCGGCGGGCGATCTCGCCCATAAAGCCGTCCCACTGGTCATCGGGGACATTGATCAACTCGCGGCGCATCTCTTTGGTCAGCGCGTCGCGCCCCTGGGTAATGTTCTCCTCGCGGCGCATCTTTTTGAACCAGTTGCGGATCTTGCTTTTGGCCTCGCTGGTGCGCACGATCTTGAGCCAGTCGCGGCTGGGGCCTTTATCGGCCGGGCCGGTGATGATCTCGATGATCTCGCCCGTGACCACCTGATGGTCGATGGGCACCATGCGGTTGTTCACCTTGCAGCCCACCATGCGGTTGCCCACCGCCGAGTGGATGGCATAGGCAAAGTCGATGCAGGTGGCGCCCGCCGGCAGGTTGATCACATCGCCCTTGGGGGTAAAGGCAAACACCTCCTCGGGCAGCAGGTCGCTCTTGATATCGCGCAGCAGGTTGCCCGCATCGTCGGACATCTGCTGATTTTCCAGCAGCTGGCGTACCCAGGCCAGGCGTTCGTCCAGCCGGTCGCGGCCGGAAAGCCCCTCCTTATACTTCCAGTGGGCGGCCACGCCGTATTCGGCCATTTCGTCCATTTCCCGGGTGCGGATCTGCACTTCAAAGGGGATGCCCTCGTGCCCGATGACCGTGGTATGCAGGCTTTGGTAGCCGTTCGGCTTGGGGGTGGAAATATAATCCTTGAAGCGGTTGGGGATGGGGTGGTACATATCGTGGATCAGGCCCAGGGCGTTGTAGCACTCGGCCACCGAATCCAGAATGATGCGCACCGCGTAAACGTCGTAGATCTCGTCAAAGGCCTTATTCTGCACAAACATTTTGCGGTAGATGCCGTACACGCTTTTGACACGGCGCTTCATGGACGCGCCGGTGATGCCGCTTTCCTCCAGCCGCTGGGCGATCAGCGCCGAAACGCCGGCCAGAAACTCCTCGCCGGAATGCTCGCTGAGCAGGCGGTTGATCTCGGTATAGCCCACCGGGTCAAGGTAATTCAGGCTGCGGTCCTCCAGCTCTTCCTTGATGTTCAGGATGCCCAGGCGGTTGGCGATGGGGGCGTACACCTCCATGGTCTCCAGCGCCTTGTCGCGGCGCTTCTGCTCAGGCCAGGCGTCGCCGGTGCGCATGTTGTGCAGCCGGTCGCACAGCTTGATGATCATAACGCGCACGTCCTGGCTCATGGCCAGCAGCATCTTGCGCAGGTTTTCGGCCTGCTGCTCCTCGATGCTGGAAAACTGGATCTTGGTCAGCTTGGTCACGCCATCCACCAGCAGCGCAACGTCCGCGCCGAACTGCGCGCGCACCTCCTCGATGGTGATGGGGGTATCCTCCACCACATCGTGCAGGATGGCCGCGGCGATGCTCTCGCTGTCCATACCCAGATCCACCAGCAGCCGGGCCACGGCCAGCGGGTGGCAGATATACGGCTCCCCGCTGCGCCGGCGCACGCCGCCGTGGGCCTTGTCGGCCATATGGTACGCCTTTTCGACCAGCTCCATATTGTAGTTTTTGCCGCTGGCCAAAAGGGCGTCGGTGAGTTTTTCGTAGGTGATGATCTCCGGCCGCACGATCACCGGCTCCGCATCGGTGGCGGCGTCGGCCGGCCGGTCGGTGGCAGCCACCGTGGCGATCTCCACCACCTTTTCCTGCAGATGCGCCTTGGCCGAATAGAACGGCAGTTCCGGCCGCGGTGCGGCGTTTTTATTGGCAGATGCGTCACGCATCGTCGGTTCCCTCCAGACTTTTCAGTATCGGTGCCTGGGCCAGCTCCTTTTTCTGGCTGGTCGGCACAGCAGTCAGCAGCGGCGCGCCGTCCGTTTCGGTCACGGCGGCCAGGCCCAGCTGCGGCCGCGCTGTCAGCGCGCCGCGGTTCCTGCCCGTGCGGCCGGGGCCAAGCGGCGCAAACAGCGGCTGCAGATCGTCAGCATGGCAGCTGCCGCTTTGCACCTCGCGGTACACCGCAATGATATCGCTGCGCGCAGGGCGCAGCAGCTGTTTCTGCCCGGCCGAAAGCGGCGTGCCGTGGCACAGCGCCTCGAACAAGGCAGCCTGCTCGGCCGGCTCGCTGCCCAGGCCCGCGGGCCGCAGCGCCGTGATGCGCCCGGACAGCTGCGGGCCGGTTTTGCCCTCATACACCGAAAGGGTGAGCATGCAGTCCACCGCCGCGCCGGCCGCATAAGGCAGCCGGGCCGGCGGCATCCCAAAGTAGGCGGCATACAGCACCGCGCTGCCCTGGCGCAGCCGCAGCCGGCAGTGTCTCCCCTCCGACACCGGGTAGATGCCGTCGATCACGGCGTTTTCCAGCAGAAACAGGGGCGCGGGGTTGCCGCCCCCAAAGGGCGCGAGCTGCTCCATCCCCTGCACGGCCTCCACCGTCAGCTTATCCAGCCGGATGGAGAGATCGGCCCGCAGCGGGGCGCGCCGGGGCACAGGGTATTCCCGCGCGGCCCACTGGTTCATGCGCGCGCGCAAAGCCGGCAGCGCCGCTTCACGGGCGGAAAGGCCGGCCGCCATCGAGTGCCCGCCGTAGCGGATCAGCAGATCGGCACAGGCGGCAATGCAGCCGTGCAGGTCAAAGCCCTCGGTGCTGCGGCCGCTGCCCTTGGCTTCGCCAGCTTCATCGATGGAAATGACCACCACGGGCCGGCCCCGCCGCTCCCCAAGGCGGCAGGCCGCCCAGACGATCACGCCGCCCAGCCAGTCGCGGGCCCGCACCAGCGCCACCCGGTCCTCCATGCGGTCCGGCTCGGCGGCAAGCTGGGCGTCGGCCGCGGCCATGATCTGCTGTTCCATGGCCTGCCGCGCGGCGTTTACCTGACACAGCTTTTCCGCAAGCTGGGCGGCGCGGTCGTCGTCTTCGCACAGCACAAGCTGCAAAGCAGTCACAGCGCTGTCCATACCGTCCAGCGCCGCGCACAGCTTGAACGCCACCCCCGCGCCCGAAAGCCCTTTGCAGGGGCTGGTATCGTCGGCGCGGCGCGGGTCCACCACGGCGGTGGCCCGGGGCAGCGTTTCGGGCGGCAGATGGTGGTCGGTGATGACCAGCTCCACTCCCAGCTGGGCGGCGTAGTCGGCCTCGGCTGCGGCCGAAATGCCGTTGTCCACCGTGACCACCAGCCGGTAGCCCTTATCGTAAATGGATTTGAGCGCCGTTTTGGACAGGCCGTACCCATCGCCCTCACGGCTGGGCAGCATGCACTTGACCTCGGCGCCCATGCCCTTGAGGTGCTGGTACAGCAGGGCCGTGGCGGTCACGCCGTCCACATCGTAATCACCGAACACCACCAGCGGCTCGCCCTCATCCACCGCGCGCAGGAGGCGCGCGGCAGCGTTGTCCATCGCCGTGAGCTAAAAAGGGTCCGAAAGCGGCGCCCCGCCACTGAGAATGGCATCGGCTTCCGCGGCGTCCGTTATGCCGCGGGCTGCCAATACGCCGGCCAGCAGCGGCAGCCGCTTAGCCTGCCGGGCCAGGGCCACGGCCTTTTCGCTTTCCGCGATCTGTGCGCCCGGGTCTGCCTGCAGCGCCCGGTCTACCTGCCGCTGCACAGCCAGCTGCGCCAGCCGGTGCGCCAGCTGCGCCGCCGCCGCGCGGTCAACGGGCCGTGTGGTCCATGCACGATATTGCAAAGCCGCTCCCTCCTTTCCGGCTGTGATGTCTGCTTTGCCGGGGCCATGCGCCCCGGCGAACCTCAGCGCAGCGGCTCATTCTGCGTCAGGCCGTCCTGCGCCAGCATGCCCTGCAGCGCGGCGATCTCGCTGGACACATCCATTGCCACATCCGACAGCAGCATGTCGTGCAGGTTTTCGAACGCTGTATTCAGCGTATGCAGGATGCCGCCGATATCGCGCCGGATGGTCTCGGCGTTATCGCCCTGCTGCTCCTTGACTTCGTTGTAGGTATGCAGCAGCTTGAGCGTGGTGGGCATATAGTAGGTGGCGAAACGCCGCGCTTTGGACGCGCTTTCCGGGTGGGCGCGCACCCAGTCGCAGATGGCGCGGCTGGTTTTCTGCATGCGTTCCAGCTCCTCCACGGCCGCCGGGTCGCGCATGAGCTGCTGCTCGCTGCCCAGCACCGCAATAAAGCGCTCGATGGTCTCGGGCGTTACCTCCGCGCCGGACGGTTCGGCCGCCGGCTCGGCGGCGGCAGGCTCCTGCGGGGCAGCGAACGCTTGCCCGGCCGCGCTCTGCTCGCGGGCGGCCCGCCATTCCTCGGCGGACAGGTATAACACATCCGCACCCGCATCCAGGTAGCCCAGCATCCAGCCCTTGCCCAACAGCCTGCGCAGGTCCTTACGCACCTTTTTAACGGGCCGCTGCACGGCTTCGGCCAGGGCCTGCACCGAAATGTGCGTCGCATCGCCGATCGCTTCGGCATAGGCGCGGATTCGTTTGGCCGCGCCCAGGTTGCCCGCGCCGTGGGCGGTAAGCCAGGCAAAGGGCAACCCGCCCGCAAACAGGAATGCGCCCACTGTCCTGCTTACTTCCATAGCATAAGCCGGGCCGGCATACGGTGCGGCAATGATACAGATCAGGCCCGCCCGCAGCAGGCCAGCGGCCTGCCGCCCGCCCAC
>CAMFSB010000093.1 GCA_945982465.1 uncultured Faecalibacterium sp.
TTTTTGGACCGGTTTGCCCCGGCGCCCGCTTCCACACTGCTGGGCTTTGGGGTGCTGGGCGGCGTATTCGGCGAGGGTGTCGACCTGGCCGGCGACCGCCTGATCGGCTGTGCGATCGTGGGTGTGGGCCTGCCGCAGGTGAACCCCCGCCAGGAGATGCTGCGCCGCTATTTTGACGAAAAAAACGGCAGCGGCTTCGACTACGCCTACCGATACCCCGGCATGAACAAGGTGCTGCAGGCCGCCGGACGGGTCATCCGCACGCCGAAAGACCGGGGTGTGGTTTTGCTGCTGGATGACCGGTTTCGCCAACGGGAATACAGCCGGCTTTTGCCGCCGCACTGGGCGCACCGGCAGGCAGTAAGTTCCCCTGCCGCCCTTGCCCGGGAGCTGGGCCGCTTCTGGCACAGCGGGCCGGCCGGTGAATGACGCTGCCGTGCCGGCCCCGCTGCAAGAAAGCGGTTTTTGACGCGTGGATCTGGCTGAAGCCGGCGTATTGCAGGCTCCGGAGCGCATCCGGCGGCCATCTGATAGAAAGCAAAAATTTATAAAGCAAAAATCCAGGCTCTGCGTGCGGCTGCAACGCCGTGTCACGGAGCCTGGACTTTTTGTTGTTGATGGTGCCGCGTCGTACCGGGTCACACTGTAGTGCGGCGGCGGCGCAGAGCGGTCAGCGCTTCGCCCAGGGCGACCGATGCCAGGATCACCCCAAAAATATGGCAGAACAGGTAAAACCAGCAGCCCCCATTGTACGCCAGCAGGCGCACGTCCATAGATAGTTTCAGCACCACATATTCCAGCGGGTCGTGGAACAGATACACATAAAACAAATTGCGCACCAGCACCCGGTACCACCGGCTCTGGGCTACCCGGCCCAGCAGGCGGGCGCACAGCAGCGCCAGAAGAAACGACCAGATGCAGCCGGTCAGCGCTGTGGTACGGACACCCAGCAGCCCCGCCCGCGCGGCGGCCAGCCAGAACCCGCTTACTGCCACAAACCCGCCTGCCAACACGGGCAGCGGGCGATGCTCCCACCTTGGGCGCAAAGAATCGACGGCATACCCCAGTGCAAACCAGAGCAGGTTTTCCATTCCGCGGGCAAAGCCGAACAGATCGACCGGGATGCGGGGCGCAGCAAACTGCTGGATCAGCCCTGCCGCCAGCAGCAGCGGCAGCGCCGCTCCGCCGGGCAGCGCCGGCAAAAACCGGGCGGCCGCCTTTTGCAGCAGCGCGAATGCCAGCATGCACCAGAACAGCGCTGTAAGGAACCACAGATGCCCGCTGTCATCACCGCCAAACAAAAACGTTCCCACCGCGAGGGGGAAGTTCTCTCTTGTATAAAACCCGCACAGCCCCTTGACTGGCAGCATGAACACAAGCCCGCACACATAATACGGCACCAGCAGCCGCCGGGCCTTTTTGTGCACAAACGGGCCCAGCGGGCCAATGGGCTTCAGATGCAGTACCGCGCCCGAAAGGCAGAAAAACAGCGGCATATGGAACCCGTACACCCATGTAGCCATGCGCCGCGCCGCGTCGAACACAGCCGAAAAGTAGACCGGCGCTGCCCATTCCAGCGCCCAGTTGTAATAGATGCCGCCATAGGTGGTGTGCACCACCCAATAGGCGCTGTGCCCCACCACCACGAACAGCGTGGCGATCAGGCGCAGCCACTCGTACACCGCCACCCGGCCCGCGGCAGGCTTTTGCATGTACTCCGGCAACGGCGGCCCCTCCTTTTTTATCTGTCGGTTTTCACCAGTATAGTATAGCCGCCCGGCCTGCGCAAGCCGTATGCGGCGCTTTTGCCGCAGGTAGAGCGTTTAGCGTTCGGCTTTCCATCGTTCGTCCAGCTCCAAAAACTTTACCGTGAACATCTTGCTGGCAAAGCACATCGCCGCGCTGCGCACCAGTTCGCTTTCGGGCGTGACATGGCTGGCACTGCTGGGTGCGGAAAAATCCCGCGTGGAAAACGCCGCCCACAGCGCCTTTTCCAGTTCGGTACAGAAATAGTCGTAAGCCTTTGGGAACGGGTAGCTTTGCGTCTGGATCGCCAGCAGGGCACGGATCTCCGAAATGCTCACTACCTGCTTGAGCAGGCAGATGCAGTAAAGCCGCGCCAGCTGTTCGCGGTCGTACCGCTTTTTTACCGGCGGCGCAATCAGCCGCAGCTTTACATAGTTGTTGATCATGGACGCGGTGATGGCAGGCTCATCCCTGCTGGTAAAAAAAGGCGCGGTATAGCGCTGCAGCGCGTCCATCACCTGATCGCGGTACAGCGGAATGTCCGGCAGTTGTTCGTAGCGCGGGCAGTGGTACGCAAGCATCTGGTCGATCACAGCCTGTCTGTCCTGATTCTCCATAAGGCGGCCTCCCTTCGGCATAAGTTTTATGTTGCTTTTTATTTTATGCCATCCCAAAACAATGTCAAGAAATTTCTCAGAAAGCTTGACATTGTTTTTTAAAAAGCATATCATGGTTTTTAATACCAGATCTAATGGTATTAGATTTCACTTTCTGCTGCAAAGGAGCCAACGCCATGGTACGCATTTTTGCCGACACGTCCACGCTTTACAACACCGCGCAAGCCCGCAGGGCCGGGTTTACGGTGTCGCCCCTCTCGGTCACGATCTCGGGGCAGACCTACCGGGAATTTGATGACATTGAGCCGGAGGCGTTTACCGCGCTGATCCGCCAGGGCCACCTGCCCACCAGCAGCCAGCCGGCCATTGGCGAAGTTGCCGCGCTGTACGAACAGTACCCCGAGGACGAGATCCTGAACATCACCATGGCAGATGGGCTTTCCGGTACATACGCCAGCGCCGTCGCCGCAGCCGAGCTGTGCAGCGCGCCCGAGCGCATCACAGTGCTGAACAGCCGCACCTTGTGCGGCCCGCACCGCTATCTGGTGGAAAACGCCGTGCGTCTGGCTTCAAAAGGGCTTACGCTCCCTGCCATCGTGCGGCGCACCGAGGAGCTGATGCGCACCGCCAAGAGCTTTTTGATCCCCGCAGATTTTGCCTACCTGCGGCGCGGCGGCCGGCTTTCGCCGCTGGTTTCGTATGTAGGGCAGGCCGCGCGCCTGACGCCGCTGATCCCCCCCACGGAGGACGGCCGCCAGCTGACGCTGGCAGGCATCCGCCGCAGCTTTTTGCAGGCGGTGGAGCAGACGGCCAAGGCCTTTACCGCCCAGGGCATAGGCGAAGGCTGGCGCATTTACATCACCCACGCCGACGCGCAGCATCTGGCCGACCAGGCTGCAAAGCGGCTGGGCAGGGTCTTTCCTGCGGCTGTGGTCGAAATCCTGCCCTTAAGTCCGGTGTTCATCACCCAGGGCGGGCCCGGCTGTGTGGCGATCGAGGCGATCCGCAGCTGACGGAGATCCGCGCCGTTTTTGTGCACGCGGCATTTGCATCTGCCGGCAAAGAGGACTATAATGGGTTTTGCTGAATCAATCATTGTGAGGTTCCTTATGCCGGATTCTGTACTTGCCAATTATCACACCCATACGCCCCGCTGCCAGCATGCTGTCGGCAGCGAGGAACACTATATCCGCACCGCCCTGCAGGCAGGTTTTACGGTGCTGGGCTTTGCCGACCACTGCCCCTGGCCGTACCGCAGCGGCTTTGTAAGCAACTGCCGTATGCTGCCCCGGCAACTGCCGGATTATCTCGCCGCACTGCGCGCGCTGCGCAGCCGTTACGATGGCCGCCTGCGGCTTTACATCGGGCTGGAATGCGAATATTACCCCGCCTACATGGACTGGCTGACCGGCCAGCTGCCGCAGCTGGACTACCTGATCCTGGGCAACCATTTTGACCGCACCGATGAAAGCGGAATGTACTTCGGCGCCTGCACCCGGCCGGACGAGGTCCAGCGCTATGTAACGCTGACCATTGCGGGGATGGAAAGCGGGCTGTACCGGTATCTGGCCCACCCGGACCTGTTTTTGAACCACTACCCTGTATTTGACAAGGCCGCCGCAAACGCCTGCCATGCCTTGTGCGAGGCGGCGGCCGCGCTGGACCTGCCGCTGGAATACAACCTGCTGGGCGAAGCCCGGCAGCACGAACCCGGCCAGCGCGGCCTGGGCTACACCACCGAGCAGTTCTGGGCCATAGCCGCGCAGTACCCGGTCAACGCTATTGGCGGCGGCGACGCGCATGAGCCGGGCCAGCTGGCGCAGCCGCAGCAGGTCATCGCCGCAAAGCAGGCGCTGCGCGCCAAGGGGCTGGCCGTGCTGGATACGCTGCCGGGGTTGGAATAACGCCTTCCGGAACGGCTGCTATAACAAAAACGCTGTGAGAGAAGCACCCTCACAGCGTTTTTTCAGTTTCTGTGGTTTATTTCAGCCCTCCAGCAGGCACAGCAACGCCGCCAGCAGCACCTGGATCGTTACAAAGCGGAACACGACCTGCGTATCGCTCCAGCCCATGCGCTTGCGCGCGTGGTCGTGCAGCGGGGTCAGCGTATGGGTCAGGATGGGGATATGTAAAAACCGCTTCAGGCTGATCTTCAGGATGCCCAGGCCGCCATCCAGGATAAAGACCAGCGCTGCCAGCAGATACGCAAAGGGATGGTGGCTCTTCATTGCCAGCACCGCGATGAAAAAGCCCATCGCGCGGCTGCCCGCGTCGCCCATCATCAGCTCGCAGGGCGACGCATTGCGCCACAGGTAGGCCAGCAGCGCGGCAATGTATACCAGCACCGCCGTGCGGTAGCTGCCCAGCTCGCCGCTGAACGCCACCGCAAAGGTGCCCATCACCACGATCGCCACACTGGCCGAAAGGCCGTCCACGCCGTCGGAACAGTTGGTCACATTGATGCTCACCCAGATCAGGATCACCGCCAGCACCAGGTACACCGGCACGGGCAGCGCCCAGGTATAGCCCAGCACATACACCGTCGGCCCGTCGAAGTTCAAAAACGTGATCGCCGTCAGCACGGCAATGATCAGATCCAGCAGGCCCTTTTTGTACTCGTTCCAGGGGGTCTCGGCGGCGTCATCAAGATAACCGCTGAGCATCGCGGCCACCAGCAGCGCCATATAGGCGGCAAACTCGGCGGTGAACGGCATAAACGCCATGGACACCAGCGCCACGCAGGGCACCAGCACCACGCCCGCGCCGCGGGCCTTGCCGCGGCTCAGCTCTCCGTTTACCGCGTACTGACGGCCGTGGTCGTGGGGCAGCTTGTCCCGGAACAATGTGATCAGCAGCGCAGACAGCGCAAAGCCCAGCACAAACGCCAGCATATCCACGCGGGTCTGGCCCAATGAAGCGATCAAAAAAGAAACCATGCTTTTATCCTCATTTTCTCACATCCGATGATCTGTGCACGCAGCGCAGGGCCGCATGCCGTCCGGGCAAAAGTGTATCACGGCCCGGCCGAAAAATCAATCGAAACCGCGCGGGCGGCCTGAGATTTTGACAAAACCCCTGCATCGCTGTACAATAAAAAGACAGTCTTTTCCGTTGATTGGCAGCAGCAGATCGTGTGCAAAGGAGAACCCTATGGCCGTAACCATTACTGAATTGACCGCGCGCATGCGCCGCGGCGAACGGATCAACAGCCGCGACACGGCGTACATGGTTTTTGTGCTTTCGGTCCCCGCCATTCTGGAGCAGATGGTCGTTACCCTGATGGAATACATCGACGCTGCCATGGTGGGCCGGCTGGGCGCGCAGGCCACCGCCGCCATCGGCGTTGTAAGCAGCACAACGTGGCTGTTCCACGGTATTATGGTGGGGCTGGCCACCGGCTTTGCGGTGCAGGTGGCCCAGTATCTCGGCGCGCAGCGGGAAGCCGAAGCCCGCGGCGTGTTCCGGCAGGCTATGGTGTTCAACCTGCTGGCCGGGGCGGTGATGGCTGTGGCCGGTGTGCTGCTCAGCGCGCCGCTGCCGGTGTGGCTGGGCGCCGAAGCCGCGATCCAGCCTGACGCCTGCTCGTATTTCCGCATCTGGGCGCTGGCAAGCCCGCTGAACTTTGGCCTGGCGATCTATTCGGCGCTTTTGCGGTGCAGCGGCGACACCCGCACCCCCAGTTTGCTGAATGCGCTGATGTGCCCGCTGGATATCCTGTTCAACTTTTTCCTGATCAACCCCACGCGCACCGTAATCGTATTCGGGCGCAGCGTTACGATCTGGGGCGCCGGGCTGGGCGTGACCGGCGCGGCCCTGGGCACGGCCGCCGCCACCGCGATCGCCGCCTTTTTGATGCTGTACTGCGCCGCAGTGCGCGCTCCGGCGCTGGCTTTGCACCACGGCGGCAGCTGGCGCTTTACACAAGCATGTATGCGCAACGTGCTGCGTGTGGGCTTGCCGAGGGTGGGCGAGCGCGTGGCGCGTTCCTCCGCGCAGATCATTCTGGTGCGGGTGGTAGCCAGCCTGGGCACGGTAAGCATTGCCGCCAACAGCCTGGCGGTAAACGCCGAGGCCATCTGTTACCTGTCCGGCTACGGCATCCAGGCGGCGGCCATCGCGCTGGTCGGCCAGGCGGTGGGCGCGGGCCGCAAGGACATTGCAAAGCAGTTCGCGTGGATCTGCACCGGGG
>CAMFSB010000094.1 GCA_945982465.1 uncultured Faecalibacterium sp.
TTGCTCCACTGGTCGTTGCCGCCGAACTGCATGTTGCAGCCGTAGTGCTGGAACATGTGGTAAAAGTCGTAGCTCTGCATGATCATGTAGTTGAACTCAAGGAACGACAGGCCCTTTTCCATGCGCTGCTTGTAGCACTCGGCGCGCAGCATGTTGTTGACCGAGAAGCAGGCGCCCACCTCGCGCAGCAGGTCCACGTAGTTCAGGCTCAAAAGCCAGTCCGCATTGTTCAGCATCAGCGCTTTGCCGTCACTGAAATCGATAAAGCTTTCCATCTGACGCTTGAAGCAGGCCGCGTTGTGCTCGATGTCCTCTTTGGTCAGCATTTTGCGCATATCCGTGCGGCCGCTGGGGTCGCCGATCATGGTGGTGCCGCCGCCGATCAGGGCAATAGGCTTATTGCCGGCCAGCTGCAGGCGCTTCATCAGTGTCAGCGCCATAAAATGGCCGGCGGTCAGGCTGTCGGCTGTGCAGTCAAAGCCAATGTAAAATGTGGCCTTGCCATGGTTGATCAGATTTTTGATCTCTTCTTCGTCGGTCACCTGGGCGATCAGCCCGCGGGCAACCAGTTCATCGTACAATGTCATTCCAAAATACCTCCTGTGCGATTGGGGCAGAAAGCAAAAAAAACGCCCTCTGCCAAACTGAATTTGGCAGAGGGCGAAAAAATCGCGGTACCACCTCTGTTTGCCCGGACTTCACAGCCAAAGCGGGCCTTCACGGGTACAGGCCGGCGGGTCATTCCTGCCGATACCCAAACGCTGTAACGTGCGCACACGGCACAGCCTACTGATCCCCTACAGAACGTTCGGCCTGCGGCTCCGGGAGGTATTTCACATCAATGTCCCGCAGCCCCTTGCACCAACCGGGGCCTCTCTGTGCGTTCAGGCATTACGCTACTGGTTCCCATCCAAGCCTTTGACATGGGATATTATAAATTCTACGGGCCGGATTGTCAAGCCGGGTTTACTGGCCGCGCAGCATTTCGCGGGCGTTGGCCAGGCTCAGCTCTGTTACCTTATCGCCGGAGATCATAGCAGCCAGCGCCTGCACTCTGCCCTCGGCGTCCAAAGGATGGATCTCGGTATAGGTGCGCTGGTTGGCAACGTTTTTCTGGATCAGCAGATGACTGTCGGCCAGAGCCGCGATCTGGGCTGTGTGCGTGATGCACAGGATCTGGTGGTCAGCGGCGTTCTGCTTCAGCGTCTGGCCGATCTTGCCCGCCGCTTTACCCGAAACACCGGTATCGATCTCATCGTAAATGATGGTAGGGATAGCGTCCCGGTCTGCCATGGCGCTCTTGATGGCCAACATGATGCGGCTCAGCTCGCCGCCCGACGCGATCTTTGCCATGGGCTTGGGCGCTTCGCCGGGGTTTGTGGAAATATAAAACTCCAGCGTATCCTGCCCGTGGGAGGCCAGCGGCCCCCGGCTGTGCTGCAGCGAAAGGCGCACGCCGGGCATGTTCAAAAAATGGAGCGTGCGGGTGATCTGCTGATTCAACTGCTCAAATGCCTGCAGGCGCGAAGCGGTCAAAGCTTCAGCTTTTTCGCGCGCCAGCGCATACTGGGCATGCTTTGCCTTATCCAGCTCTGCATAGCGCTGTTCAGAAAACTGGATGCGGTGCAGCTCCTGCCGCGCCTGCTCGCCAAAAGCCAGGATCTCCTCCACTGTATCGCCGTATTTACGGCGCAGCTTGTAAATGAGATCCAGCCGCTGCTCCACCTCGTCCAGTTCGGCGTCGTTGGCTTCGTAGTCCTCCAGCATCCCCGAAAGCTCGGCAGCCGCGTCCTTCGCCCCGTAGTACAGCTCCGAAAGCCGGTCGGCCTGTGCCGCCAGCGCGGGGTCCAACTGGGCAGCGGCGGCCATGTCGTTGGAGGCACGCCCCAGCCAATCGCACACACCGCCCTCTTCGTCAGTTCCAAACAGAACTGCATGGCAGGCGCCCAGCTTTTCACGGATGGTTTCGGCGTTGGCTAAAACCGTCCGCCGGTTCTCCAGCGTTTCTTCCTCGCCGGCCGTCAGCGCCGCCGCGTCGATCTCATCCACCTGGTATTGCAAAAGATCCAAGCGGCGCTGCTTTTCGGTCTCATCAGTCACCAGGGCATCCATTTCACGCTTGATGCGGATCAGCTCCCGGTACGCGGCATAGTAATCCTGCCGCAGGGCGGCATTTTGCGCATAGGCGTCCAGCAGCTCCTCGTGACGGGCCGGGTTGGTCAGCCCGACCGAATCGTGCTGGCCGTGAATGTTCACCAGGCCGGAGCAGATCTCCCGCAGCACGGCGGCGGTGGCAGGCATACCATTGATGCGGCAGCTGCTTTTGCCCTCGGCGCTGATCTCACGGTACACCAGCAAAGCGTCGTCATCTTCGTAGCCCGCCTGCCGCAGCTTTTCCCGCACGGATTCGGGCAGAGCTTCAAACGAAGCGCGGATGACCGCTTTGCCCGCGCCGGTGCGCACCAGATCGCGCGAAGCGCGGTTGCCCAGGATCGCATTGATGGAATCGATCAGGATCGATTTGCCGGCGCCTGTTTCACCGGTCAGCACATTCAGGCCGCCGCTGAAACACACGTCCGCCTTTTCAATCACCGCCACGTTTTCAATTTGCAGCCGTGTGAGCATAGGCACGCTCCTTCCCCATTTTGGCTGCGGCCGGAACACGGCCGTTCTTACACGTTTACATAATGCCCCAGTTCGGCGCAGATCGCCTTGGCGTCATGCTCAGTACGGGCCAGCACAAAAAATGTATCATCGCCGGAAAGTGTGCCCACCACGGTAGGCCATTCCATGGCGTCGAATACCTCGCACGCCGCGTTGGCCATGCCGCTGTAGCACTTGACCAGCACGATGTGGCCGGCGTAATCCACCCTGAGCACCGATTCCCGGAAGATCGTTTCAAAGCGGGAGGTGTTTCGCGCGCCGCGGGCGCGATCGCCCCGACCGGAAATATAGCAGTAGCCGCCTTCTTCCGCCGCCGTTTTTACCAGGCACAGCTCCCGGATATCCCGCGAAACCGTCGCTTGGGTCACTTCAAAACCTTCGGTGCGCAGATACTTCAGCAATTCCTCCTGCCGGTTGATGGGATATTGCTCGATCAGCCGCAGGATCGCCTGCTGGCGCTCCTGCTTGGTTTTCCCAGTTTCCTGCGTGGGCTTTCTCATAGCGAATGACCTCCCGTTGGTGTGTCTGTTACTGTTTTTGAGTTTTTGATCAATTGCCTGGAAGTGATCCGCAGCGCCAAAGGTGATTATCTTCACGGTCTTGTCCGACAGGCAGATCTCCACCACGCTGCCGGTGTGCAGCGGGCAGCCCTCCGTGCCGTCGTAGCTGAAGAATACTTCGTCCCGTTCCTGCAGTTCCCCCACCCGGATGGTGATGTGCCGTTCCGGCGCGAACACGACCGCCGGCGACTGCATGCTGTGCGGGCAGATGGGCGTAACAACGATCGCTTTGGTCTGCGCGTCCAGGATCGGTCCGCCCGCCGAAAGCGAATAGGCGGTGGAGCCTGTGGGCGTTGCCACGATCACTCCGTCGCCGCGGTAATGCTCTACCGGGATGCCGTCGCAGGAAATGCTGAATTCGATGGCCTGCTGCAGCCTGCCCCGGGCGACCACAATATCGTTCAGCGCATGCGCCCGGAACGGCGGCTCCCCGGCCACAGACGCATCCAGCAGGATGCGGGTATCCAGCTGATAGCGGCCCTGCGCCAGCAGCGAAAGTTTTTCTTCCAGCTGTTCCACTTCACAGGTGGCCAAAAAGCCGCAGCGCCCCAGATTGACCCCTAAAATCGGCCTGCGGTCCGGGCCTGGGTGGCCGGCTTCGTGCAGGATCGTGCCGTCGCCGCCGATGGTCACGATCACATCCGCCTGGCGGCGGCACAACCCGCAGGGCAGGTATTCTGCCCCGGCAATGGCGCAGGCCGCAGCCAGCTGCTCATCCAGCAAAACCCGGACATTGTTGGCCTGCAAAATGCGTGCAGCCTGCCCGGCGGCCTGCACCGCCTGCACTTTTTTCAGATTGGGTACGAGATATACATTCATGTCCTTTGCCTCCGCAAAAGGATCGTTTTACTTGTCCAGCGCCGCGTGCGACGCTTCGACCACCGCCGCGGCCGCCTCAGCGGGAAGCGGCGCAGGCCGGGCGGCTGTTGCCACCATCATCAGGTACTCGATGTTCCCCTCCGGGCCTTTCACCGGGCTAAAGTCCAGCCCCTTTACAGCAAATCCGTTGTTCACCGCGAACTGCATGGCCTTTTCAAGCACCTCGCGGTGCGTAGCCGGCTCACGGACGACCCCATGCTTACCCACCTTTTCCCGGCCCGCTTCAAACTGCGGCTTTACCAGGCAGACGCCCGCGGCATCCGCCGAAGTAATGCGCCGCGCCACCGGAAAAATATGGAACAGCGAGATAAACGACACATCCACGCTGAAAAACTCCACCGGTTCTGCCAGCATCGTAAGCTCCACATTGCGGATGTTGGTCCGTTCCATGTTGACCACCCGCGCGTCGGTGCGCAGGCTCCAGGCGAGCTGGCCATATCCCACATCCACCGCGTATACTTTGCGCGCGCCGTTTTGCAGCATGCAGTCGGTAAAGCCGCCGGTCGATGCGCCGATATCCATGCAGACCTTCCCCGCCGGGCTTAGCGGAAAGACCTGCATAGCCTTTTCCAGCTTCAGCCCGCCGCGGCTCACATAACCGATATCCTTGCCGCGCACTTCAACCGCCGCATCCTGGGCGATCATTTCGCCGGCCTTATCCGCTTTTTGCCCGTTCACATACACCACGCCGGCCATGATCATGGCTTTGGCCCGGTCGCGGCTTTGGAGCAGGCCGTTATGCACCAGGTATTGATCCAATCGGATTTTCACGTTTGATTCTCCTCAATAAGTTCTGCCAGATGGCCGGCGTCCAGCCCCAGCTCCCGCTTGATCTCCTTAACGGTGGCATGAGGCACAGAGCGCTGATCCACAGCACAATGCAGATAGCGGCCCTGCCAGCCCGCCGTGTGGAGCGCATACAAAAGCTGCTCGCCGATGCCCCCGGTGCGGACGCATTCTTCGGCAAACAGGATCGTTGTGTACTCTGTCAGCTGGTCGATCAAAGGCTGCGGCAAAGGGTACAGCTGCAGCAGCTTGCATACGCTGGCTTCCATGCCCCGGGCGGCAAGCAGCCCGGCGGCTTCCAGCACATCCTCTGTCTCGCTGCCATACGATACCAGCACGGTTTTGCTGCCCGCCGGCTGCCGGATCAGGTCGAACGCCCGCCCGCTGCAGCCCAGCGCGGCCAGGGCCGGGCTTTCCGCCCCGCGGGGGTAGCGGATGGCCGCCGGCCCGTGCATATCCCCCAGCAGGGCATTCAGCCAATAGCGCAGCTCCTCGTAGTTTGCCGGCGAATACAGCGGCACGCCGGCCTGGCTCAAGAACGCAGGGTCGTAGATGCCCTGGTGCGTTTCGCCGTCGCCGGGCACCAGCCCGGCCCGGTCCACCGCGAACAGTACGTTTTCCTGCAGCAGACCCACATCGTGAAGGATCTGGTCGTAAGAACGCTGCAAGAAAGTGGAATAAATGCTGACCACCGGCAGCATGCCCTGGCTGGCCAGGCCGGCGGCAAAGGTCACCGCATGCTGTTCCGCCATGCCCACATCAAAGCAGCGCTCCGGGCAGGCCCTATGGATAAACTGCAGCCCCGTGCCGTACTTCATCGCCGCGGTCACTGCGCAGATGCGCGCGTCCGCCTGTGCCAGACGGGTCAGCTCCTTGCCGTAAAAGGCCGAAAAAGACTCGCTGGGCGAGATCTCCGGGTCCAGCTTCTGCTCCTGTTCCGGCGGTTCCAGCACGAATGCGCCCACCCCGTGAAACTCGCCGGGGTTCTGCTCGGCGGGCTGGTATCCTTTGCCCTTGGTCGTTACCACATGGATAAACAGCGGCGACGATGGATGCCGCAGGTTGGCAAACATCTCCGCCAGGCGGCAGACCTCGTGGCCGTCGACCGGGCCGATGTATTGGAACCCCATTTCCTCGAACATGGTGGAATGGTACAGCATGCGGCGCACCATGGTTTTGCCTGTCTGCAGCGCCGTGCGGATGGGCCGGCCGATCAGCGGGATCGCATCCAGCGCGCCCTGCACGTTTTCCTTGGCGCGAAAATACTCCGGCGCGGTGCGCAGCCGCGTCAAATACCTTGCCATTGCGCCCACATTCTTGGAGATGGACATCTTGTTGTCGTTGAGCACGACCACCAGATTATCCAGCGTATCGATGTTGTTGAGCCCCTCGTAGACCATACCGCCGGTAAAGGCGCCGTCGCCTACAATCGCCACGACCTGCCCCGGCTCGCCTTTCAGCTTTTTGGCGCGGGCCATGCCGATCGCCAGCGACAGCGCCGTATTGCCGTGGCCGGCAATAAATGCGTCGTGTTCGCTTTCGCGCGGGTTCGGAAAGCCGGAGATCCCGCCAAGCTGACGCAGCGTATCAAAGCGTCCGCGCCGGCCGGTGAGGATCTTATGTGTGTAGCAC
>CAMFSB010000095.1 GCA_945982465.1 uncultured Faecalibacterium sp.
GGCGGGCGGGCCCGAGCAGCCCGCGTCCAACCCCCCCTACCTGCCCCCCGAGGAGATGCGGCATTTGCAGCCCGAGGTGGCCCGCGAGCCGGCCATGGCGCTGGCGGCCGGGCCGGATGGCCTGGTATTTTACCGCGCCATCGCGGAACACTATGCACAGGCCTTGCGGCCGGGCGGCGCGCTGGCGCTGGAGATCGGCTGGCAGCAGCGCGCGGCGGTAACGGCTCTGCTGCAGGCGGCCGGCTGGGCGGACATCACCTGCCGGCAGGACTACGGCGGCAACGACCGCTGCATCCTGGCCCGCCGGCCGGAAAATCTGTGAAAATATTTTACAACAAATGGTTGTAAAAACACCGGCGATGTGCTATCATGTGCATGAAAGAAAATCCGGCCGCCCGGCGGCCCATCGTATAAGGAGAGTAGGACTATGGCAGCGAAAAACAACAACGCAGTGCCCTCGGCGGCAAAGGTAAAGCCCAGCGACCGTAAAGACGCCCTGGCCACCGCCATTGCGCAGATCGAAAAGCAGTTCGGCAAGGGCGCCGTGATGAAGCTGGGCGATAACGTGGCCATGCAGGTGGACGCCATTTCCACCGGCAGCATCGGGCTGGACCTGGCCCTGGGCGTGGGCGGCATGCCCCGCGGCCGTGTGATCGAGGTATACGGCCCCGAATCCAGCGGCAAGACCACACTGGCGCTGCACGTGGTGGCCGAAGCGCAGAAAAAGGGCGGCGAGGCCGCTTTTATCGACGTTGAGCACGCGCTGGACCCCCAATACGCCGCGGCTCTGGGCGTGGACATCAACAGCCTGCTGGTCAGCCAGCCGGATACCGGCGAACAGGCTTTGGAGATCTGCGAGGCGCTGGTGCGCTCGGGCGCCATCGACGTGATCGTTATCGACTCGGTGGCCGCCATGGTGCCCCGGGCGGAGATCGAGGGCGAAATGGGCGACAGCCATGTGGGCCTGCAGGCCCGCCTGATGAGCCAGGCGCTGCGCAAGCTGACCTCGGTCATCGGCAAAACCGGCACGGTGTGCATCTTTATCAACCAGCTGCGCGAAAAAGTGGGCGTGGTGTACGGCAACCCTGAGGTGACCACCGGCGGCCGCGCGCTGAAATACTATTCCTCGGTGCGCATCGACGTGCGCCGCACCGAGGGCCTGAAAGATTCCACCGGCGCGTTCATCGGCAACCGCACCCGCGCCAAGGTGGTCAAAAACAAGGTGGCGCCGCCGTTCCGCGATGCGGAATTCGACATCATGTTCGGCGAGGGCATTTCCAAGATCGGCGAGCTGGTGGATCTGGGCGTCAAGCTGGGCATCGTGCAGAAAAGCGGCGCCTGGTTCAACTACGGCGACATGCGGTTGGGCCAGGGCCGCGACAATGCCAAAACCTTTTTGCGCGACAACCCCGAGATCGCCATGGACATCGAGGGCCAGATCCGCGCCAACGCCGAAAAGCTGGTGCCCAGCAAAAAGCCGGGCCGCCCGGCCGTGACCGCCGCCGAGCCGGCGCAGCCGGAGGTCAAGGCTCCCGCCCGCGCCAGCGAGAGCGAGCTGGACATCATGGTGGAGGACTAAGCCTTGGCCTGGCGCAAACGGCCGTTGCCGGCCGCGGATGAACGCTCGGCCGACCCGGCCAAAGCGCGCGAAAAGGCGCTGGACTGGCTGACGGCCCGGGAGCATTCGGCCCAGCAGCTGTACGATAAGCTGCGCCGGTACTATACCGACGAGGCGGCCGCCGCCGCGGTGGCCGAAATGGTCGGACATGGATATCTGGACGACCGGCGTTTTGCCCAAAACAAGGCCCGCGTGCTGTACGCGCAGCACAAATCCCGCCGTGCGATCCTGCGCACGCTGGCCGAAAAAGGGGTGGACAAGGCCCTGGCCGGCCAGGTGGTGCAGCAGCTGTATGACGAGCAGCAGGCCGAACTGGAAGCCGCAGCGGCGTTTGCGCCGTGCGATACCGCCGACCCCGAGACTGCCTCGGCGCTGGCGCTGGTGCAAAAAAGCTACCGCCGCAAGCTGGAAGCCGGCCGCCCGGACCTGGTGCTGGCGGCGCTGCAGCGGCGCGGTTTTTCGTACCGCGCGGCCCGGGGCGCGCTGGCCCTTGCGCAGGCAGCCGGCACAGACGGGGAGCTGCCCGCCTGACGCGGCCGGCTGCCCACCGCCCCAAAACAGCCGCCCGGCGCGGCAAATCCTGCGTCGGCAGGCTCTGCCGCCGCTGTGCGCTGCTGCGCCAAAGCCCTGCAGCGGAGCAAACGGCGGCCCGCCGCCTTCCGTCAACAGCCGCCCGGCGCGGCCCAATCTCAACGATACGAAAGTGAAACAACGGTTATGAAAATTGCCTGTATTTCTCTCGGCTGCCCCAAAAACCAGGTGGATCTGGATGTGATGGTCCACGCGCTGCTGTCGGCGGGGCACGAGACGGTGGCCGATCTGGCCGAAGCCGACGTGGTGCTGGTAAACACCTGCGGCTTTATCGAAAGCGCCAAGACCGAGGCCATCGAAAACATTTTGGAAGCCTGCAGCTATAAGCAGCACAACCCCGCGCTGAAAGTGGTGGTCACGGGCTGCCTGGCCGAGCGCTACAAAGAGCAGATCCGGCAGGAGATCCCCGAAGTGGACGCCGTGGTGGGCTGCGCTTCCAACAAAGCCATCTGCTCCATTGTGGCGCGGGTGACCGGCGGCGAGGAAGTGGAAAGCTACGGTCCCAAGCAGGAATTCCCGCTGGGCGGCAAGCGGGTCAGCGGCTCGCCGGCGCACTATGCGTACTTATAGATTGCCGAGGGCTGCAACAACCGCTGCCATTACTGCGCCATCCCGCTGATCCGCGGGCCGCTGCGCAGCCGCCCGCTGGCAGACTGTGTGGCTGAGGCCCGCTGGCTGGCCGGCGAGGGCGTAAAGGAGCTGATCGTGGTGGCGCAGGACCCCACCGCCTACGGCGAGGACTGGGGCAAACCCGGCAGCATCTGCGCGCTGCTGGACGCGCTGAACGCGGTGGAGGGCCTGGTGTGGATCCGCGTGCTGTACGCCTACCCGGAGCGCATCACCGATGATTTTATCGCCGCGCTGAAGCGCAACACCAAGGTGGTGCCCTACCTGGACCTGCCCATTCAGCACTGCAGCGACGCCGTGCTCAAGGCCATGAACCGCCGCAGCACCCACGGCGAGCTGGTGGAGGTGATCGGCCGGCTGCGGGCGGCGATCCCCGGCATCACGCTGCGCACCACGCTGATCGCCGGCTTCCCGGGCGAGAGCGAGCAGCAGTTCGACGAGCTGTGCAGCTTTGTAAAGCAGATGCGCTTCGACCGGCTGGGCTGCTTTGCCTATTCTGCTGAGGAAAACACCGTGGCGGCCCGCATGCCGGACCAGATCCCCGAGGAGATCAAACAGCGCCGGGCCGAGATCATCATGCAGGCGCAGACCCACATCATGGCCGAATTGCTGGCCGATAAGGTGGGGCAGACCCTGCGCGTGCTGTGCGACGGCATCGATGACGAAAGCGGCCTGTATCTGTGCCGCACCGCCGCCGACGCTCCCGAGATCGACGGCAATGTGTGCATCGACAGCGAGCAGCCGCTGTACCCCGGCGAGTTTTACACCGTGCGCATCACCGGCAGCGACGATTACGACCTGTACGGCGAAGTGGTGCGCGAGGGCTGAGCCGCATAAATCCGCGGCCAATACCGCAGCGTGCGGCCGGTGCCGGCTGCGCCGCGGCTTGCCGCATCTTGCCAAACGGCGGCGGAGGGTGTATCATCAACAAAGGCCGCGCTGCGGCGAAAAACAGGCGGGCGAAGCGCCGCCCCCGGAAAGAGGAAGTTATGAATCTGCCCAATAAACTGACCCTGGCCCGCATCGTTCTGGTGCCGGTGTTCATGGTGTTTGTCTCCCTGAGCCAGTACGGCACGGCCGGCTACCAGAGCTGGCACTACCTGCTGGCCGGCGTTGTGTTCGCCCTGGCCAGCTTTACCGATTTTCTCGACGGCCACCTGGCGCGCAAATGGAACATGGTCACCGATTTCGGCAAATTTGCCGACCCTCTGGCCGATAAGCTGCTCACCACCGTCGCCTTTTTGTATATGATGCGCGACGGCGTGTGCTCGCCGGTGGTGCTGGCGCTGATCCTGGCGCGCGAGTTTGCCGTGTCCGGTCTGCGCATGATCGCCGCCGGCTCCAAGGACGGCCGGGTCATCGCCGCCAATATGTGGGGCAAGGTGAAAACCGTGCTGCAGATGCTGACGATCATTTTCTACTTCTTTGCCGCTGCACTGGCCGGCCCCACCGGCATTGGGGCTGTTATCCTGATCAGCAGTGCGCTGTGCTGGCTGGTGGCCGCCGTTACGGTGATCTCCGGCGCAAAGTACCTGTGGGATAACCGCAGCTTCATCAACACGGCCAAGTAACCGTTCCCCTGCATTTTATCCAGAACCGGCATGTCCGCTGCCCGGCGGGCATACAATCACAGGGAAAGCCGCAGCGCTGCGGCTTTCCCTGTTTTGCGTGTGTGTGGGGGGGGTGCCGGCTGCGCGGCAAACGGCTTTTTTGGCCCGCGGACGCTGAGCGCACGGGGAGCCGCCCGACACGGGAGGTAACTTGGTAACTTTCCGGGAATGGATGAGAAGCAAGCGATTTATCGATAAAAATGAATGCGCTGGCTGGAAGAAATTGCAAAAGGAGAGTGCAAACTGCACAAAGTGAAAACTGCCGAGTAGTGCATTATGACGATAACACGGTTGACAAACGCAGAGCTTTTTGCTATACTACCGTTCGTTGTTGTCACAAACACGATCCCGAAAGGAGGAGACGAACATGTCTTTCGTGAGAATACAGGAACATGCGCGCCGCCGCTTTTTGGCCATTCCGCCCCGCTTTTGGGCTTTTTGGGGGATGCTGGTCTGCCTGCTGCTGCCGCTGCTGCTGCTGACCCGTTCGCTGAATATCGTTCATGTCAGCGATTCGCTGGGCGCCAGCAAGCTGGTCATCACCCGTCATACAGACCCCGCCGCTGTCATGCAGCTGGCGGGCATCACGGCCGAGGAGGGCGACAACGTATACTATACCGCCTACAATGGCGACCTTGCCGCGCTGAGCATCCAGCGCGCGTTTGATGTGACCGTACAGGTGGACGGCGCCGCCGTGCCGGTGCGCCTGACCGAGGGCACGGTGGAAACGGCCCTGCGCCGGGCAGGCGTTGTTCTGGGCGAGCACGACTACACCGAGCCGGGCCTGGCCGCCGAGCTGGCCGAGGGCGATACGATCACCGTGCACCGGGTGGAATACCGCGAGACGGTGGAGTACGAGACCATCCCATACGAGACGGAGTACGTCACCACCAGCCTGTTCTTCCGCCGCCAGCGCACCACTATGACGGTGCAGCAGGGCCGGGAGGGCGAAAAGGCCATCACCAGCAGCGAGCGTTGGGTGGACGGTGAGCTGGAATCCAGCCAGGTAACGGATGTCACCGTGACCCGCGAGGCTTGCAACACCATCGTCAAGCGGTACGCCGCGGGTGCGCCGGTCTCGCCCCGCACCGGGCCGGACGGCACCACAAGCCCGCCGTCGGGCTACAGCGCCGTGTATACCGGCCGCGCCACCGGCTACAGCTCTTCGGGCGGGCGCGGCGCGTCCGGCCTGGGGCTGGGCTACGGCACGGTGGCGGTGGACCCCAACCTGATCCCCTACGGCACGCTGCTGTATATCGCCTCCACCGACGGCCGCTTTGTGTACGGCTATGCGGTGGCCACCGATACGGGCACCAGCCTGCAGAACGGCATGGCCCTGGTGGACCTGTACTACGGCACCCACGAGGAAGCCCGGATGAACGGCGCCATCACGGTGAACGTGTATGTGGTGGGCTGACCTGTACCCCTGCGAACCATACGATTTTTTGCCGCCGCGGCAGGCTGCCATGCAGCCTGCCGCGGCGGCGTTTTGCACCCGGGGAAAGGGCGGGCCGCGGGGCAATTTTACAGCTCAGGAATTAAAAGGAAAGGCTTTGTCCTATATGTCTATAAATCTTACAAAACAATTGTGCAGATTTTATATTTCTAAAAGATCACTTCATTTTTTTATGGCGCATTTTACCAGAAAAGCCTTGAAAAATGGCAATGAATTCTTTAATATAGAACTGATAAAGATGCGCATTCCTTAACTTTGCCGCGGGAGGAGTATTTATGAAGCCGAACAGTGCCAATGTTCAACCAAATGAATCCGATTTCCCTGTATATATCTACAAACAGGGCAACAACTACGAATCGTACCGCTACTTCGGCGCCCATCTGACAGAGCAGCAGGGCGAAAAGGGCGTTTTGTTCCGTGTGTGGGCGCCCCATGCCCGCGCCGTCAGCGTGGTAGGCGATTTTAATAACTGGGTCCCGGGCAGCCATCCCATGCGCAAGGTCGATAACGACAGCGTGTGGGAGGTATTTATTCCCGGCATGAAGGAATA
>CAMFSB010000096.1 GCA_945982465.1 uncultured Faecalibacterium sp.
GATCTGGCCCTTGACATTGGGGCTGAGCTTGCGCACGGCCAAAATCTCCAGAATACGGTCCTTAACCTTTTTCAGGCCGTAATGCTCCCGATCCAGGATCTGCGCGGCGCGCGCAATGTCCAGATTATCCTCCGTCACTGCCTCCCAGGGCAGATCCAGGCAGGTGTCCAGATAGGTGCGGATGACGGTGGCCTCCTGGTTCGAGCCCTGCATCCGGGCCAGCCGATCCACCTCTTTCATAAATTTGACAGCGGTATCCTCCGGCCGCGGCAGCGCCTGAATGCGGCGGCGGTACTCGTCGGCCTCAGCGTGGGTGTCGTCGCCCTCGCCCAGTTCCTCGCTGATCACGTTGAGCTGTTCGTGCAGGTAGTAATCGCGCTGGTTTTTATCCATGGCCGCGGTCACTTTTTCCTGGATCTCTTTTTCCACGTTCAGCACCTGGCACTCGCGGCGCAGCAGCATCAGCAGCTTTTCCAGGCGGCCGGTCAGGGTGCTCTCGTTCATGATCGCCTGCTTATCCTCGTATTTGAACAGCAGGTTTGCCGGCATATACTCGCTCAAAAAAGCGGGGTCATCGTTGGAAATGATCGTGAACACAACATCCTTGGCCAAACGCGGGTTCAGCGAAAGGTATTCGTCAAAAGCGCCCTTCAGGTTGCGCAGCAGTGCCTCGGCTTCCACCGTCAGCTCGCCTTTTACCCCGCGCACGGGCGCCGGGCGGATGGACGACACCAGCAACTTGCCGCTTTCGTCCAGCGAAAGCAGCCGGGCGCGGTATTTGCCCTCGACCAGCACCTTGACCAGATCCTCCGAGACACGCAGCACCTGCTTGACCTCGGCCGCAACACCGTATTGATACAGGTCGTTCTGGCCGGGGTCATCGGCGTTGATATCCCGCTGCGTGACCAAAAAGACATTGGAATTGTTCTGCATGGCCCATTCGACGGCCGCAATGCTTTTTTCGCGGCCGACCTCAAAATGCACCAGATTATTGGGAAAAACCACTAAACCGCGCAGAGCAATCGTAGGCAGATGCAGCTCGCTGCGGTCAACTTTTACAGTGATACGTTCAGACATTCGTCAGGTCCTCCTACAGCCGCCGTTTCATCGGGTAACAGCACGCAGGCAGCTGTCATATTATTATACACAAAAAGCAAGGCCACTTCAACAGGAAAAGGACGCCCGGCAAGGCGTCCTTTTCTGAACTTTCTATGACACTCAGACTGTGGGAAGCTGGCTCTTGTACCGCCGGCGCACCGCGCCGTAATCCAGGTGCGGCTCGCCACCCTCCACGGTGTCCTTGTCCACGGTCACGCGGACGATCGTGGGGTCGCTGGGCACCTTGTACATAATGGGGATCAGCAGCGATTCCATCACGCTGCGCAGGCCGCGGGCGCCGCTTTTGCGCTCGATGGTCTTGCGGGCAATGGCGCGCAGGGCTTCGTCTGTGAAGTCCAGTTCCACGCTGTCCATGCCCATCAGCGCCTTGTACTGCTTCAGCAGGCTGTTTTTGGGCTCTTTCAGCACGCGCACCAGCGCATCCTCGTCCAGCGCGTCCAGCACGGTGATCACCGGCAGGCGGCCGATCAATTCGGGGATCAGGCCAAACTTGACCAGATCGTGCGGCTCCACCTTGCGCAGCAGCTCTTTCTGCGCAGCGTCCGAGGTGTCTTTCAGGGTGCTGCCAAAGCCCAGGGCGGAATTATCCGTGCGGCGCTGGATGTATTTATCCAGCCCGTCGAACGCGCCGCCGCAGATAAACAGGATGTTGGGGGTGGCGAGCTGGATAAACTCCTGCTGGGGGTGCTTGCGGCCGCCCTGCGGCGGCACATTGCTGACGGTGCCCTCCAGGATCTTGAGCAGCGCCTGCTGCACACCCTCGCCGCCCACATCGCGGGTGATGGACGGATTCTCGCTTTTACGGGTGATCTTGTCGATCTCATCAATGTAGATGATGCCGATCTGGGCGCGCTGGATGTCGTAATCCGCCGCCTGGATCAGCTTGAGCAGGATATTCTCCACATCCTCGCCCACATAGCCGGCCTCGGTCAGCGTGGTGGCGTCGGCAATGGCGAACGGTACGCCCAGCATTTTGGCCAGGCTCTGCGCCAAAAGCGTTTTGCCCACGCCCGAGGGGCCAAGCATCAGCACATTGGATTTTTGCAGCTCCACATCGGCGCCCTTGCCGCTGAGGATCCGCTTGTAGTGGTTGTACACCGACACGGCCAGCACAGTCTTGGCTTCGTCCTGGCCGATCACATACTGATCCAGCCCCTCTTTGATCTCGGCCGGGGTCAGCACGTTCACATGGGGCGGGGCGCTCTGCCCCCGGCCGGCGGCGTTGGCGGGGCGGTTCCCCGGGCGCGGCGCGCTGGGCCGGTCGGGGCGGCCGTTTTCATCCAGCAGCGAATGGCACAGCGTGATGCACTCGCTGCAGATGTTTACGCCGGGGCCGATGATCATGCGGTCGACCTCGTCCTGGCGCTTGCCGCAGAAGCTGCATACCAGATTTTTTTCGTTTTTGTCCTTACCGGAGTTATTGTTCGGCATAACTGTTTCCTTATCTCACTGGTTCCTCAGCGATGAGCGATCACATCGTCGATCAAGCCGTATTCCTTTGCCTGCAGCGCCGTCATAAAGTTATCGCGCTCGGTATCCTGCGCGATCTTTTCCAGCGGCTGGCCGGTATATTCGCTCATCATGCGGTTCATTTTTTCGCGGGTGGCCACCAGATGATCCGAATAGATCTTAACATCCGTTGTCTGGCCCGAGATCCCGCCGCCCTGGCCGCCGATCAGCGGCTGGTGGATCAGGATCTCCGAATTGGGCAGCGCGAAGCGCTTGCCCTTGGTGCCGCTGCACAGCAAGAACGCGCCCATCGAGGCGGCCATGCCCATGCAGATGGTGGATACATCGCACTTGATGTATTTCATCGTATCGTGGATCGCCATGCCTGCGCTGATCGAACCGCCGGGACTGTTGATATACAGGCTGATGTCCTTATCGGGATCCTGGCCCTCCAGGTACAGCAGCTGCGCCACCACCAGGCTGGCCGTGGTATCGTTGACTTCATCGCTCAGCATGATGATGCGGTCGTTCAGCAAGCGGGAAAAAATGTCGTACGAGCGCTCGCCGCGCGGGGTCTGCTCGACCACATAAGGAACAAGACTCATGTTCATTCGCCTCCCGAATCAATTTACAGAATGTGTTATTGGAAAAATTGACCGATACGGCAAGCTTTGCACCGTATCGGCCAATTTAAACAACCCGAACCGCCGGAACCGAAAATTATTCTTCCGCCGGCTTTTCTTCTTCGGCCTTCTCCTCGCCGTCGTCCGCCTTCTTGGCGGCCTTCTTGCGGGTGGTCTTTTTCGCGGCCTTCTTGGGCGCATCCGCTTCGCCTTCGGCGGCTTCGTCGGCGGCTTTTTCCACCACGACGGCCTTTTCCTTGATAAAGTCGATGGCCTTGTTGACAGCCAGATCCTTCTTCAGGTCGGCCAGGTTCACAACGCTGCGGACCTGCTCCACTTCCATCTTGTACATCTCGGCAATGCGCTTGATCTCGGCCTCCACATCCTCTTCGGTGGCTTCGATCTTCTCAGCCAGGGCCACGGCCTCCAGCGCCAGACGGATCTTGACCTGCTTTTCGGCCTGGGGCATAAAGCTCTGACGGAACTGCTCCATGGTCTGGCCCATATACTGCAGGTAGGTCTCCAGCTTCAGGCCCTGTTGCTCCACACGGTAGGCGAAATCGTTGACCATTTCGTCCATGCGGGTTTCGTACATGTCCTGCGGGATCTCCGCTTCCATGCCTTCGATGACCTGATCGACCAGGGCGTTCTCCATATCCAGCTCGGCCTGCTTGTCGATCTGCTCCTGCTGGCCCTTGCGGATGGATTCCTTCAGCTCATCCAGTGTGTCGTATTCGGAAACATCCTTGGCGAACTCATCGTCCAGCACAGGCAGCTCCTTGTACTTGACCTCGTGCAGCTTGATCTTGAAGGTCGCATCCTTGCCGGCCAGCTCGGCGGACTGGTACTCCTCGGGGAACTTCACATTCACGTCAAATTCCTCGCCGGCGCTGTGGCCGACGCACTGATCCTCAAAGCCCGGGATGAACGAGCCGCTGCCCAGCGTCAGCATGTAGTGCTCGGCCTTGCCGCCCTCAAAGGCAACGCCGTCCACAAAGCCCTCAAAGTCGATATCGACGATATCGCCGTTTTCGGCGGCGCCCTCACGGGTGCACTCGCGGGCGTTGCGCTCCTGCATGCGGGTCAGCTCGGCTTCCACGGCGGAATCCTCCACCGTCTTGACGGCCTTTTCCACGGTCAGGCCGGCGTAGTTGGATACCTTGACCTCAGGCTTTTCAGCGACCTTAACGGTCAGCACAACGCCGTTTTCGGCATCAGCGGAATCCACCGATACCTCGGGGCGGCCCACGGCCTCCACACCGGCCTCGGCCAGCGCGGCCTCATACTCGGCCGGGAACAGGTCATTGATCGCGTCGTAGGTAAAAATGTCCGCGCCGTACATCTTTTCGATCAGCGCACGGGGAGCCTTGCCCTTGCGGAAACCGGGAACATTATATTTTTTGCCCTCGCGCTTAAAGACCTTTGCGCAGGCATCGGCAAAGACCTTGGCGTCGATGGAAAACTGCAGTTCGTGCATGCTCTTTTCGAGCTTTTCACTTTTGATGAGTTTCATTCTTTTTCCTCCACTCAAAGAAATTCAATTTATTATAGCACGGACACTGTATAAATGCCAGTGTTTTTTACATTTATGCGGGGGATGTTTTGCGATTTGCGGGCAAAAAAGAGCCGATTTTTTCCGGCAAGCGGTATTGCTTTACACAATTCGATAGGGGCAGAAGCCCAGACTGTCGGCGCTGATCAGCTTGTAGCGGATGCCGTCGGCCTCGCCCTGCACGGCATACCGGATGGACTGGCCGTGGAGATGGCCGTAAAAGCAGCGGCGCACGCCGTATTGCTGCATCAGGCGGATCACTTCAGGCGACGAGGTGCCCGGGTATACGGGCGGGTAGTGCAGAAAAACCAGCTTCTCACCCTCTGGCGCAGCATCCAGGCTCATTTTGAGTCGGCCAACTTCCCGCTTCATCACCTTTTCGTCCTGCGGCTCGTCTACATCGAACAGCCAGCTGCGGGTGCCGCACAGCGCGTAGCCGTCCACCAAAAAGGAGTTGTTATGGAAAATATGCAGGCTGTCAAAGCCCTGCTGCTCAAAATAGCGGTTCATTTTATTGGTGGTCGTCCACCAGTAATCGTGGCTGCCTTTTAGCAGCAGCTTTTGCCCGGGCAACTGCTGGATGAAGCGGAAATCCGCCGCGGTATCCTCCAGCCGCATGGCCCAGCTGGTATCGCCGGCCAGCACGACCGTGTCCTGCGGGCTTATCAACCGGTTCCAGTTGGCGGCCAGCCGCTCGGTATAATTCTGCCAGCCCGGAAAGACCTCCATTGATTTGGCCGCGCCAAACGAAAGATGCAGATCTCCAATAGCAAAAATTGCCATTCGATCCTCCTGACTGATAACAATGTTCCTGCGCATACTAACCGTACCCGTTTATAGGAGGTACAGCAAAATGGAGCAAAATGAGCCGATCATCGGCGGGATCCGCTGCGATGTGGAAAACTGCATCCACAACAACGGCTGCGGCTGCTGCACGGCCGGTGAGATCCATGTGAAATGTGACTGCATGGAACCGGAGCACACCTGCTGCGATACGTTTGCCGAGATCTGAAGCAAGGCCGTGCAACGGAACCGAAAGCGCCTGCCGGCATAAGATCCGGCAGGTGTTTTTTGGTTTACGCCAGATAGCCCAGCGCCACCCGGGCAATATCCTCCGGCGCGATGACCGTGCCAAAGCGCTCCGGCTTGCGGTCCAAAGCCGCCAAACTGGCCGGGGCGGGCATGCCGGAGACCTGCTGCAGGCGCTTCATGGCCTCAAAGTCATTTTCCGGCGCATCGCAGCCCAGCGCCGCCAGCACGCTGCGCGGGAACTTGAACGGCGACGCGGTGGAAAGCACCACCATCGGCGCATCGCCGTTCTGTGCCCGGTACTCCCGGGCGACCTTGAACGCTACGGCGGTGTGGGTATCGCACAGGTAGCCGTTTTGCTCATAGATGCGGCGGATCTCCTCTGCGACCTGCTGGCTGCTGGCGCACCCGCAGGCAAAGGTCTGCTGAATGCGGGCCAGCACATCCGCCGGGACGGTATAGCTGCCGGTCTCGGCCAGCTGCTTCATCCAGCCGGCGACAACGGCCGTGTCCTCCGTCATGTGGTAAAGCAGGCGCTCCAGGTTGGAGGATACCAGAATATCCATGCTGGGCGAGCTGGTTTTGTAAAACGGCCGCCGCGCATTGTAAGTACCGGTGGACAAAAACTCCGTCAATACATTGTTTTCGTTGGAAGCAC
>CAMFSB010000097.1 GCA_945982465.1 uncultured Faecalibacterium sp.
CGCCGGCCGGGGCGGCCGGGGGCGCGCAGGGCGGCTCCGCCGGGGGCGCGCAGGGCGGGGCGGCCGTGGGCGCGCAGGTCGGGTCGGCCGTGGGCGCGCAGGTCGGCTTGCAGGTGGGCCGCGGTCTCCCGGTCAGCAGTTCCTGCTGGGCCGGGGCTTCGTTCGGCGCGGCTCCGCCGCCCAGCGCGAATGCGCCGGTGCCCAGGGCGCATACCACGCCCAGCACCACGCACACCGCCGCGGCACGCCGGAACCAGCGCCGCTTTTCAGGGTCTCGCATTTGCTTCATAAAATATCCCCCCTGTTTTCAAGATACAGGGGGGAGTGCAAAAATGTTTCGGTTTTTTATCGACCTTTTTTCCGCGGCTTCAGCAGGCGGTCGACCCAGGCCGTAAGCTGCCGGCCGCGCCGGCCCAGCAGCCGGGGCAGGATCAGCCGCGCCATCACCCACACGCCGCCAAAGTTGACGGCGATGACCGCGGCCGTCAACAGGCCGGTCCACAGCCCGTACAGCGGCACGTCGGCCAGCAGCACCAGCGCTTCGGCCAGCAGCAGCCCCAGATTGAGCGCCATGCGCCCGGGCTTGAAATCCACCACCAGCAGGCCGCGGGTGTTGACGGCCCGCAGCACAAACACCAGCAGCAAACTCAAAAATGAAGCTGCTGCGGCGCCCTCCGGCCCCCACCACACAATGAACGCATAGTTCATGACGCAGTTGGCCGCCGCGCCGGCCATCATGGTGTACATGCTGTTGGTGGAGCGCTTATACACCACATAAATGCTGTTGAAAAACTGGTTGAAGCAGGTAAAAATGGCCGCCATGGTCAAAAACGGCACAAAGCGCCAGGCTTCGTAGTAGCTGTCTTTCATGATATGCAGCGCCGGGCGGCTCAGCCAGATGATGCCCGCCGCGCTGCAGAACAGCACGCTGGAATAGCTGCGGAACACCTCGCTGAAAAAGCTCTCGCGCTCGCTTTCCTCGGTCACGGCCGAAAGCTGCCACGCATCGTAAAAGATCAGCCCCAGCGTGTTGAGGATCGTGGGCAGAAAATACCCCGTGGAAAGCAGGGCGCTCCAGGCGTCGCCGGTGCGCCCGCCCACGCCCTCGCACAGATACTTGACGAAAAACAGATCGGAGGCGTTGATGATCCAAAAGCTGATCTGCGCCGGGATCATGGGCAGCGAAAAGCGCAGCATCTCGCGCCACAGCCGGCCGTTCAGGTGTTGGAAGTCGAGATACTTCCACAGATCGGCCGTGAAAAACAAAAACAGGCTGCTGAGAGCATCGCCGCAGATGATGGCCAGCAGGTAGCCCTCGGCCCCCATGTGGAACCACAGCAGAAAGATCACATACCCCATCAGCGTGAGGAAGGTGCACAAAATGCCGTCCACCGCCACCAGGCGGTTGAGCTGGCGGCTGCGCACAAACTGGGTGCACAGCGTGCGCAGGCAGCTGGTGAGCACATAGATATACAAAAAGACCGCGTAGTCCGAAACGGTGGGCACCAGCCGCACCACCGGCCAGCACACCAGCAGCACGGCGTACCCCAGCAGAATGGTCAGCAGGCCGTTGGTGAACACCTGCTTTTTGCTGTTGCCCCGGTCCAGTCCGAAGCGGATGATGGCGTTGGACATGCCCAGCGAAACAAACGGGATAAGCAGGTTGGCGCACTGGCTGAGCAGCTTGGAAATGCCCAGGTCCTCCATTTCCGCCATGGCGTAGGTGAGGAACGGATGCACCAGCAGCGAAAGCAGCTTGGATGAAAAGCTGGAGATGGTAAACAGCACCGCGTTGCTGGCCAGCTTTTTGTATTTACTGCCCGATGCTTTATCCTGCTGCGGCATGCCCGCACCTCCTTTGCCTGCTTGTTCCGGCCGCCGTGTCCCTTGCCCGCCGGCCGCGCCGGCGGCCCTGATTACAGGATGGCCGCTCTGGTGACATTATAGCGCCGCAAATCGGTTTTGTCACTTTTTTCGGCGCATTTCACGGCTTTTTTACGGTTTTGCACAGCCGCCTACGGCCGCAGCAGGCGGCGGCGGGCCTTCCAGTCCGGCAGGATGCGCTCCACCTCGGCCCAGAACGCCGGGCTGTGGTTCGGCACCCGGAAATGGCAGTATTCGTGCACCACCACATAGATCTGCGCGGCGGGCGGCTGGCTGTACAGCTCCAGCGCCAGCGTGATCTGCCTTTTGGCCGGGCTGCACACGCCCCAGCGGCTTTTCATGCTGCGCACTTGCAGCGCCGGGCGCTGCCCGCCCAGCTCCTCGGCGAACAGCGGGTACACCAGCTCGCTCATTCTGGTAAACTCCGCCAGCGCGGCGGCCCGGTCGGGCACCGGGCGGGCGGCGGCCGCGTCGGCCCGCGCCCGTGCCTTGGCCTGGGCGGTTCGGATCCATTCCGCCCGCGACGCCACAAAGGCGTCCACCTGGGCGGCCGGCATGCGCAGCGGCGCTGAAACCGCCGCCGTGCCGTCGGCGCGCACCCGCAGGTTGATGTTTTTGACCTTTTTGCGCACAAATTCGTATTCCACGCCGCCCGCCGTGCGCCGCTGCGCCGTCTGCTCCATGCTGTACCCCTCCCCGCCCCGGCAATGCAAACCGCTTTATAGTGCCTATATCCTACCACAAAGTTTGTGCAAATTGCGAGGCCTGCCAAAAATTCGCCGCAAAACCCTGCTGTTTTTTTCATTGACAGAACACTGCATCTAGTGTCATAATAATTGGTAGCTGCTACATCCTGTGGATTCAGGCGCCGCAGCTTTTTTCTTGCCCGACTGCGGAAAACACCCTTGAAAGGCGCGATTCCGCTTGAATTTTCCCACCTGCAAAGGAGCTTTCCGCCATGATCCGCAGCATTGTCAAGCGCGACGGCCGCACCGTCCTCTACGAACAGGAAAAGATCGCCCTGGCCATTGGCAAGGCGCTGCACGCCGCCGGCGAGGACAGTGCCGACGAGGCCGGCCGCATTGCCGACCGGGTGCGCCAGACCGCCGAGCGCGAGCTGGGCGGCGACACTCCCACCGTGGAGCAGCTGCAGGACATTGTGGAGCGTATGCTGATGGCCACCGGCCACGACGAGGCCGCCAAAAAATACATCCTGTACCGGGCCGACCGCACCCGCATCCGCGAGGCGCACACCAGCTTAATGAAATCCATCGACGAGATCGTCAACGCCGACGCCCGTCTGTGCGATTCCAAGCGCGACAACGCCAATGTGGACGGCAATACCAGCATGGGCTCCATGCTGCAGATGGGCACCAGCGCGGCCAAGGCCTACAACGCTGCCTGGCTGCTGACCCCCGAGCAGGCCAAAGCCCATCGGGATGGCGACATCCACATCCACGACTTTGACTTTTACGCCCTGACCGAGACCTGCTGTCAGATCGATCTGCTGCGGTTGTTCCACGGGGGCTTTTCCACCGGGCACGCCTACCTGCGCGAGCCGCAGAGCATCGGCGCGTATGCCTCGCTGGCCGTGGTGGCCATTCAGGCCAACCAGAACGACCAGCACGGCGGGCAGGGCATCCCCAATTTTGATTACGCCATGGCCGAGGGCGTGGCCAAAAGCTACGCGTCGGTGTACCGCCGGTGCCTGGCGCAAGCGCGCCCCCCCCCCCCGACCCGCCCGCCGCGGACTCCGCCGCGGCGGTGGCCGGCGCGCTGGCGCAAAGCGCCGCGCTGGCCGCCAATGCCGCCCTGCGGCTGGTGGCCCGGGTGCGCCGCCGCACCGACCAGCAGGTGGAGACCGAGACCGATCAGGCCATGGAGGGGCTGATCCACGCGCTGAACGCCACCCAGAGCCGCGCCGGCGCGCAGACGCCGTTTTCCAGCATCAACTACGGCACCGACACCAGCCCCGAGGGGCGGCTGGTCATCCGCTGCACGCTCAAGGCGCTGGACGCGGGCCTGGGCCAGGGCGAAACCGCCATTTTCCCCATTCACATCTTTAAAGTAAAAGAGGGCGTGAACTACGACCCCGGCGACCCCAGTTACGACCTGTTCCAGTATAGCTGCGCGGTCAGCGCGCGGCGGCTGTTCCCCAACTATGTATTTCTGGACGCGCCGTTCAACCTGCAGTATTATAAGCCCGGCCACCCCGAGACCGAGGTAGCCACCATGGGCTGCCGCACCCGCGTGATGGGCAATGTGTACGACCCCGACCGGGAGATCGCCTACAGCCGGGGCAACCTGAGCTTTACCACCATCAACCTGCCGCGCATCGCGCTGGAGGCCTGCCGCCGCCCCGACGGCACGCTGGAGCCGGGCCGCGGCGATGAGCAAAAATTTTACGCCCGGCTGGACGAGCTGCTGGACCTGTGCGCCCGCCAGCTGATGGACCGCTACCATTTGCAGGCGGCCAAGCATGTATACAACTACCCGTTTTTGATGGGGCAGGGCGTCTGGCTGGACAGCGACCGCCTTGGCCCGGACGACACGGTGGGCGAGGTGCTCCGGCACGGCAGCCTGTCCATCGGCTTTATCGGCCTGGCCGAAGCGCTCACGGCCCTGTACGGCCGCCACCACGGCGAGGACGAAGCGGTCTGGCGCAAAGGCTATGCCATCATCCGCCACATGCGGGATTACACCGACCGGATGGCCCAGCGCACCGGCATGAACTACGGCGTGCTGGGCACCCCCGCCGAGGGGCTGAGCGGCCGGTTCACCCGCATGGACCAGGCGCGCTACGGCGCGGTGCCCGGCGTGACCGACCGGGAATACTACACCAACAGCTTCCACATCCCGGTGTGGTACCCGGTGCGCGCGTTTGAAAAGATCCGGCTGGAGGCGCCGTTCCATGAGCTGTGCAACGCCGGCCATATCACCTATGTGGAGCTGGACGGCGATACCGCCAAAAACGTCGAAGCCTTTGAAAGCGTGGTGCGCTGCATGCACGACGCGGGCGTGGGCTACGGCAGCGTGAACCACCCGGTTGACCGCGACCCGGTGTGCGGCTATGTGGGCGTGATCGGGGATGTGTGCCCCCGGTGCGGCCGCCGCAGCGGCGAGGCCATCCCGCCGGAAAAGCTGGCCGAACTGAAAAAGCGCTACCCGCAGATCAGCGTGTTCTGCGGCTGTAAATAAAGGAGGAAACTGCAATGTCTGTAAACGATCAGGGCGTGCCCGCCGTGGGCCAGAACGTAGGATTTGAGCGCATCCGCCGCATCACCGGGTATCTGGTGGGCACGATGGATCAATGGAACGACGCCAAGCGCGCGGAAGAGCGCGACCGCGTCAAGCACCTGTAAGGCCGTGCTGTATCTGGCGGGCCTTGCCGAAAACAGCATCGTGGATGGGCCGGGCCTGCGCTTTACCCTTTTTGCGCAGGGCTGCCCGCACCGCTGCCCCGGCTGCCAGAACCCCGAGACCTGGCCCTTTGCGGGCGGGCAGGCCGCCGCGCCCGAGCAGCTTGTGGAGCGGATCGCCCAGGACCCGCTGGTGCGCGGGGTGACTTTTTCGGGCGGGGAGCCGTTTGCCCAGGCAGGGGAGTTTGCCCGGCTGGGCAGGCTGCTGCGCGCCCGCGGGTACGAGGTGGCGTGCTACACCGGGTATACATTTGAGCAATTATTCCAAAATGGAAACGCTGACCAGCAGGCGCTGCTGCACAACCTGGACGTTTTGGTGGATGGCCCCTTTGTGCAGCGCGAACAAAGCCTGGAGCTGGCGTTCCGCGGCAGCCGCAACCAGCGCATTCTGGACGTGCCCGCCAGCCTGGCGGCGGGCAGAGCCGTGTGGGTGCGCGCGCGCCGCTGGGTGCTGGACGAGCAGCCGCCCGAGGCATAAGCCTCCAGGGCAAAAGCCGATTGCCCATAAAACACCAAAACCTCCCTGGGATTGCACTGCAATCTCCGGGAGGTTTTGTTTGTATGTGCCTGACCCATACAGCTGTATACGCATCGCATGCGCGGGCAGCAGCCTTAACGGACCAGCCTGACAAAAGGACGCACGATCGTTCCATCCGGAAAGGCTCGAAGCTCTTTCTTTTGTTCTGAATGGCCATGACGCAGCAGGCAAGCCGGAAGCTATGGAGGAGGAAAATTTTCCGCAGAGAAATCTTGACATGTGGCCATTATTGATATATTATACTAATAAGAATTCTGTATTAATAAGAGGAGTACCATGGCGAGACGTAATACCATTCAGCGCTCCTTGGTTTTGGAGGCAGTGAATCACTTGCATTGCCACGCCACAGCAGATGAGGTGTACGAAGAAATCATTAAGGAACATCCCACGATCAGCAAGGCGACTGTATACCGGAATTTGAATCTGTTATCCGAAATGGACGAGATCCGCCGGCTTGAAATTCCAGGAAGCGCCGACCGCTTCGACCATATCACTGGCAACCACTGCCATGTAAAAGGTAGCGTTTGCGGGCGTGTCTTTGATGTGGACATGGATTTTGTTACCGGCCTTGAGC
>CAMFSB010000098.1 GCA_945982465.1 uncultured Faecalibacterium sp.
AGTTCTCGCGGGATCAGCTGCTAACGGCCATCTGCGTTTCCAGCGCCAACGACGCGGCCGTGGCGGTGGCGGAATACGTGGGCGGCAGCGAGCCAGTGTTTGTGGAGCGCATGAACGCCCGCGCCTCGGAGCTGGGCATGGAGAACACCACCTTCCGCAACGCCTGCGGCCTGGACGAGGCGGGCCACATTTCCACCGCGCGGGACGTGGCGCTGATGAGCCGCGCCATCCTGAACGAATGCCCCGAGGTGAAAAACTACACCACCATCTGGATGGATACGCTGCGGGGCGGCGCCACCCAGCTCATCAACACCAACAAGCTGCTCAAGCGGTACAACGGCATCACCGGCCTGAAAACCGGCACCACCGGCGGGGCGGGGGTCTGCATTTCCGCCTCCGCCACGCGGGAGGGCCTTTCGCTGATCGCGGTGGTGCTGGGCGCACCGTCCAGCGCCGACCGGTTCAATGCGGCCACCGCGCTTTTGGACTACGGCTTTGCCAGCTACGAGGCGGCGGCTTTGCCGGATCTGTCCGCCGCGCCGCTGGAAATCGAGGTGGCCGGCGGCGAGCAGGCGTATATCCGGCTGGATTATTCGGCGCTGCCGCCTGCGCTGCTGCTGAAAAAGGGCGAGGGCGGCGCGCTCTCTGCCGTGGTGGATCTGCCCGAGCAGGCCCCCGCGCCGGTGCGCAAGGGCGACGCGCTGGGCACGGTGACCATCACCAGTGGCGAACGGGTGCTGGGCGAGTACGCGATCGCCGCAGCGGAAAACGACCCGCGGCTGGAATTTTCCGGCGCGGTATGGCTTTTGCTGCGCAGCCTGGCCGGGGTATAAAGGCAGCGCGGGGATAAAATGGCAGGCGGCGGAGCAGAGGGGCTCCGCCGCCTGTTTTTGCGCCCCGGCGGCGGCACAAGCGGCGTTTGGCAGGGGGCGCAAAGGTTTTTGCCAAAAACTGGAGCGGCTGTAAAATCTCTCTGAAAACTCATTCTTTTGCCTTGACTTTGCACGGCGGCAACGGTACACTGATATCAAATAAGACCCTGTGGGAGGTTTAGAATATGAGCGTGAGTTTCAATCCCAGGCACCTCGCGCAGTTTATCCGCGAGGAAGAATTTGCGGCCATCTATCCGCAGGTAGAAGCTGCCCATGCGCAGCTGGAAGCCAAAACCGGCCCGGGCAATGATTTTCTGGGCTGGATGTATCTGCCCCGCGACTATGATAAAGAGGAGTTTGCCCGCATCAAGGCGGCAGCTGCCCGCATCCGCGAGGATTCCGACGTGCTGATCGTGGCCGGCATCGGCGGCAGCTATCTGGGCGCGCGCGCCGTGATCGAGGCGGTCAAGGGCCAGTACCACAACGATACGGAGCCGGGCGTCAAGATCTACTTCTGCGGCAACAGCATCAGCCCCACCTACCTGAACAGCATCATCAAGGTGTGCAAGGGCAAGCGTTTTTCCATCAACGTGATCTCCAAATCCGGCACCACCACCGAGACCAGCCTGGCGTTCCGCGTGCTGCGCAAGCTGCTGGAGGACGAAGTGGGCGTAGAGGAAGCCAACAAGCGCATCTATGCCACCACCGACCGTGCCCGCGGCACGCTCAAGCAGCTGGCCGACAGCCAGGGCTGGCCCACCTTTGTGGTGCCGGACGATGTGGGCGGCCGGTATTCGGTGCTTTCGGCCGTGGGCCTGCTGCCCATCGCCGCCGCCGGCATCGACATCGACGAGCTGATGCAGGGCGCCGCTGATTCGATGGAGCGCTTCTCCCAGCTCAGCCCCGACAACGACGCCTACAAGTATGCCGCAGCCCGCAACATCCTGTACCGCAAGGGCAAGAGCGTCGAGATCCTGGAATGCTACGAGCCGGACTTTACCATGATGAACGAATGGTACAAGCAGCTGTTCGGCGAGAGCGAAGGCAAGGATAACAAGGGCCTGTTCCCGGCAAGCTGCATCTTCTCCACCGACCTGCACTCCATGGGCCAGTTCATTCAGGAGGGCGCGCGCATCATGTTCGAGACCATCGTGGACGTGAAAAAGCCCGCTGAGGACCTGTACCTTGAACCGCTGGAGGGCAACTTTGACGGCCTGAACTTCCTGGCCGGCCAGAACATGAGCATCGTCAACCGCAAGGCGATGGAGGGCACGATCCTGGCCCACACCGATGGCGGCGTGCCCCAGCTTCTGATCGATGTGGACGATCTGTCGGCCTACAACGTGGGTTACCTGATCTACTTCTTCTGGCGCGCCTGCGCGTGCAGCGGCTACCTGCTGGCGGTCAACCCGTTCAACCAGCCCGGCGTGGAAAGCTACAAGAAGAACATGTTTGCGCTGCTGGGCAAGCCCGGCTACGAAAACCTGACCGCGGAACTGGAAGCGAAGCTCAAGTAAGTTACTTATGATTCCTGCGCTTTCGGGCGCAATAAATAGGAGGATACTCTTTATGATTAAACTGATCGTTGGCACCAAAGGCTCCGGCAAGACCAAGGCGATGATCGACCAGATCAACACCGCCGTTAAAACCACCAACGGCAATGTGGTCGTGGTGGAAAAAGGCATGAAGCTGACGTATGACATCGATCATGCGGCGCGCCTGATCGACCTGGATGAATATAAGATCTCCGGCGGCGAGATGCTGTACGGCTTTGTGGCGGGCCTGCTGGCCGGCAACTACGACATCACCGAGATGTTCATCGACGGCATCCTGAAGGTGCTGGATCACGATGTGACCAAGCTGGGCGTTGTGCTGGATGAGATCGCGGCCATCGCGGGCGATACGGTCAAGGTCACGGTGACGGTCAGCGCCGACGAGGCTGCCCTGCCCCACGACGTGAAGAAGTACCTGTAAGCCGCGCCGATCTTGCACAAAAACGGGGGGCCGCCAAATTTTGACGGTCCCTTTCGTTTTGGGTATTGACAAAGCCGGCTTTGGGCGATATACTTACAAGGCAGCCTTTTAGAGGTGTACTATGCTATTTGACCTGAAACATTTTTTCGACACCGGCAAGCGGCCTTATGAATCACGGCTCACCGTTGATTTGTCTGCCCGTGATTTTTCCGGCGCGGTGATCCCGCAGCCGGTACAGGCGCAGTTCACTGCCTGCCCCGTTGCCGAAGGCGTCGTGGTGGCATTGAAGGCCGAAGCGGAAGTACACGGCGACTGTGCGCTCTGCCTGGACCCTGTCCGGCGCAGCTATGCGGTCGATGCCGAATGGACCGTTCGGGAACGGGATCTTGCAGACCCGGATTTCGAGCTTCCGCTGGAGGAAAAAGGCAAGCTGAACGTGGACGAATGGCTGTTCCAGGAGTTTATGTTCCAGATCCCGACGGTGCTGGTGTGCAGTGCCGGCTGTCAGGGGCTTTGCCCCGCGTGCGGACGCAAAAAAGCGGCGTGCATCTGCCCCAAAGAGGCACAGCAGGCCGCGCCGGTGGACGCACGGCTGAGCATTCTGAAATCACTGCTGAACTGAATTCCATCGAGGAGGTGCAAGAATATGGCAGTCCCTAAGAGACATCATTCCAAGGCCCGCCGCGACAAGCGTCGCAGCAATGTTTGGAAGCTGGAGGCCCCTGCGCTGGTCAAGTGCAGCAACTGCGGCGCTCTGAAGCTCCCCCACCAGGCATGTGGCAACTGCGGTTACTACAAGGGCGAGGAAGTCATCAAGAAGGCCTGATTTGCGCGCATCTGATGGCAACAGTGTCGAATTGAAAAGGGGAGGGCGGGTTTGCTGCCTTCCCCTTTTATTTTCCGGCCGCACCGGCCGGCGGAAAGGGGGCAAAGCGGATATGGCGGTACGCATCCAAAGCGTGGAGCCGGGCAGCGTCGCCCAGCAGCTGGGCCTTGCGCCCGGCGACGAGCTGCTGGAGGTGGACGGCAACCCCATCAACGATATGCTGGACTATCAGTTTTACACCGACAGCGCCAGCTTCCACCTCAAGGCGGCCCGCGGCGGCAGTTCCATGGCGTTCGATGTGCAAAAGCAGGAATACCAGCCCGTTGGCTGTGATTTCGAGACCTACCTGGCCGATCAGAAGCATTCCTGCGCCAACCACTGCATGTTCTGCTTTATCGACCAGCTGCCCCCCGGCTTGCGCGAGAGCCTGTATTTCAAGGACGATGACGAACGGCTGTCGTTTTTGTTCGGCAACTATATCACGCTGACCAACATGACCGATCACGAGATCGACCGCATCATCAAGATGCACATCTCGCCCATCAACATTTCGGTGCATACCACGAACCCCCAGCTGCGGGTGCGCATGCTGGCCAATAAGCGCGGCGGCGAAAGCCTGCGCTATCTGGAGCAGCTTGCCAAGGCGGGGGTGGCGCTCAACTGCCAGCTGGTGCTGTGCCGCGGCGTCAACGATGGCGCCGAGCTGCGCCGCACGCTGGAGGATCTGCTGGCGCTGGGCCCGGCGGTACAAAGCATCGCCGCGGTGCCCGCCGGCCTGACCGACTACCGCAAGGGGCTGTACCCGCTGCAGGCCTACGACGCGGCCAGCAGCGCCGCCGTGCTGGATATTCTGGAAGCATACGGCGAACGCTGCAAGCGCGAGCGCGGTGCGCGGATCGTCTACCCCAGCGACGAATGGTACCTGAACACCGGCCGGCCGATCCCCCCGGCGGAGTTTTACGAGGACTATGCCCAGCTGGAAAACGGCGTTGGCATGTGGCGGCTGTTCCGCGAGGAATTTCTGGCCGAGCTGGAAAAACCCCACCGCCTGTACGGCGAAAAGCACATCGATGTAGTAACAGGCACCATGGCCGCCCCGCTGATCCGGGAGATGATGGAGCAGCTGCACCGCCAGTACCCCATGGTGCATGTGGCCGTGCATCCCATCCAGAACCGCTTTTTCGGCGGCAATGTGGGGGTGGCCGGCCTGGTAACCGCCACAGACATTCTTGCCCAGTGCAGGGGCAGGCTGCAAAGCCGGGTGCTGGGCGTGCCCGAGGTGATGCTGCGCGATGAAAAAGACCGCTTTTTGGATGACATTACGGTAGAGCAGCTTGCCGCCGAGCTGGGCGTGCGGGTGGAGATCCTGCCCGCCCGCGGCGGCGAGGAGGCCAAGGCCCTGCTGCGCACCGGCCTGCGCATCGCCCGCAGGCGCTGAGCCGGGGCAAAGCCGTTTTTTACAGAGGAAAGGAGCGTGAAGCAGGATGTCCAAGCCCATCGTGGCGGTGGTAGGCCGCCCCAACGTTGGCAAATCCACCCTGTTCAACAAGCTGTGCGGCCAGAGGCTGGCCATTGTGGAGGATACCCCCGGCGTGACCCGCGACCGCATTTTTGGTGAATGCGAATGGTGCGGCAAGCAGCTGCTGCTGGTGGACACCGGCGGCATCGAGCCGACGGCCAGCGAGGGCATTCTGGCCCATATGCGCCAGCAGGCCGAGATCGCCATTGATACCGCCGACTGCATCATCATGGTGGTGGATGTGAAAACCGGCCTGACCGCATCGGACGAGGATGTGGCCCACATGCTGCGCCGCAGCCGCAAGCCGGTGCTGCTGGCGGTGAATAAGTGCGACAAGATCGGCGAGCCGCCCATGGAACTGTACGAGTTCTACAACCTGGGCTTCGACGAGGTGGTGCCCATCTCGTCGGTGCACGGCCACGGCCCAGGCGATCTGCTGGACGCGGTGTGCGCCCACCTCACCTTTGACGAGAACCAGACGGACGAGGACCGCATCCCGGTGGCGATCATCGGCCGCCCCAACGTGGGCAAATCCAGCCTGACCAACTATATCCTGGGCGAAAACCGCATGATCGTGGCCGACGAAGCGGGCACCACCCGCGACGCCATCGACACGCTGGTGGACAACGCCTACGGCAAGTTCATCTTTACGGACACCGCCGGCCTGCGCAAAAAAGGCAATGTGGGCGATGGGCTGGAGCGCTATATGGTGCTGCGCAGCCTGGCCGCCGTGGAGCGCAGCCGCGTGGCGCTGATTTTGGTGGACGGCACCCAGGGCTTTACCGAGCAGGATTCCAAGGTGGCGGGCTACGCCCATGAGCAGGGCAAGGCCTGCATCATCGTGGTGAATAAATGGGACGCGGTGGAAAAGGACGACAAGACCCAGGATATCCAGCGCAAGCTGTATCAGGAGGATTTTGCGTTCATGTCCTACGCGCCGGTCATTTTCATTTCGGCCAAGACCGGTTATAATGTAAACAAGCTGATGCAGATGATCTGCGATGTGGACGCGCAGAACGGCGCCCGCGTGCCCACCGGCGTTTTGAACGAGATGTTGGCCCGCGCCACCGCCCGGATGCAGCCGCCCAGCGACAAGGGCCGCCGCCTGAAGATCTTTTATCTCACGCAGGCGTCCACCCGGCCGCCCACGTTTGTGGCGGTTGTAAACTCGAAGCAGCTGTGCCATTTCAGCTACCAGCGGTTCATCATCACGCAGATCCGCGA
>CAMFSB010000099.1 GCA_945982465.1 uncultured Faecalibacterium sp.
CCCACCGCCAGGCAGCCAAAGGCCAGGTAGATCAGCAGATACGGGCTGAAGCTGCGTAGAAAGAAATGCAGGGTTTTCGCCATCGCCGTCACGCCTCCTCGTCGCCGTGGCCGCACAGGGCCACAAACACGTTCTGCAGGTTCATCGGCTCCACCTCCAGGCCCGCGTCCTCCAGGGCGGCAAACTGCTCTGCGCTGCCGCGCACGGCCAGCATCTTATGCCGCCCCAGCGCCTGGGCCGAAAGCGCCTGTGCGCCGGTGGCTTCCAGCGCGCGGGTCACCGCCGTTTCCTCGCCCGATACCAGCCGGAACTGGCTGACCAGTTCCTCGGTGGGGCAGTCCTCAATGATATGGCCTTCGTCCGGGATCACCACCCGTTCAAACACGCCGGCGGCCTCCTCGATGATATGGGTGGAGATGATAAAGGTGCGGCCGGGCTGGGCGTAATCGTCCAGCAGCAGGCGGTAAAACTGTTCGCGGGCCACCACGTCCATGCCGGCCACCGGCTCGTCCAGAATGGTCACCGGCGCGCGGGACGCCAGCGCCAGCACAATGGCCACCATGCTGGCCTGCCCCTTGGACAGCTTTGCGATCTGCTTTTTGGTGTCGATGCCGAATTTTTTGACCAGCGCGTCGGCGTATTCCGCGTCCCAGTGGGGGTAAAAAATGGCGCCCGCCCGCAGGTAATCCTTTACCTTCAGGGCATTGCGGCCGTTGTTCACGCCGCCGGTCAGCTCGCGGGAAAAGCAGATTTCCGCCAAAGCGTCCACATTTTCCCACACGGGCGCGCCGCCGTAGGTCACGCTGCCTGCGTCCATCGTGTTCTGCCCGGTCAGGATGCCCAGCAGCGTGGTTTTGCCCGCGCCGTTGCGCCCGATCAGGCCGTAGATGCACCCCGGGCGGATCTCCAGGTCCAGCCCGTGCAGCACCCGCTGCTTGCCGTAGCTTTTTTCCACGCCTTTGGCGCAGAGCAGCTTGCCGTTTTGCACTTGTTCCGTCATTTCAATTCCTCCCCGTCCGCCGCGGCGGACACCATTGCCAGCAGCTGCGCTTTGCTCAGCCCCAGCCGTTTTGCTTCCTTTGCCAGCCGGGCCACCTGGTCGCCGGCAAACTGCCGCTGCCGCTTTTGGTGCAGCACCGCCGCCGCGCCCTCGGCCACAAACATCCCGATGCCCCGCTTTTTGTACAGCAACCCCTCGTCCACCAGGCGGTTGACGCCCTTGGCGGCCGTGGCCGGGTTGATGTTGAAGGTGCGGGCCAGCTCGGTGGTGCTGGGTACCTGCTCGTTTTCCGCGTAGGCGCCCTGCAAAATGCCGTCCTCGATCCGCTTCGCGATCTGCTGATAGATCAGGCTTTGGTCGTTCAACATACCGTTCAAAAAGTACGTGTCCCCTTTCGTGTCAGAATTCGCGGCCGCTGTGCCGCCGCCGCGGCCTGCCCCCGCCCTGTACCCTGCGGGGCCTGCGCACGGCCCGCGGCAAACGCCCCGCGCCGGTAAGAGCCTTGCGGCGGCGTCCCGCCGTGTTGGTTCATTACTTGTGTAATTAACCATATCACTAAGCAGGTGTTCTGTCAAGCCCCGGCCCCAAAAAATTTTCGGGGGCTTTGGAGGGCAGGCCCCGCCAGGGCGCAGCGCAGGCGGCAGGCGCCCCGATCAAGTGGCTGCCGCGTTCCGGCTTTAGGCACAGGCCCCGCCCGGGTGTGAAGCCGGCCGGATGACCCGCGCCCCTGCGCGCAAAAACAGGCCCCGCCGGGGCGGCGGGGCCTGCTGCAAGCCGATGGCTCACTTCTTTTTGGTTTTGGTGCCGTGGCTGTTGATCTTTTCCACCAGGTCGTTCTGGTGCTTGCGCTGGGCGGGCGTTTTGCCCTTGGGCGCGGCCTTGCGGGCCTGCTCTTCCGGGGCGGCCGGGGCGTCCTTTGCCTCCACCAGGCGGATGTTCCATTCCTGATTGCCGCCCTGCACGTCCAGCCAGATCTGCGCCCGGGCGCCGTTTTTGGTGTTCATAGCCACCAAGTCGCTGCACTTGCCGGCCCGCACGCTGCGGATGCGCACCCGCCCGCTGCGGCACAGCTCCAGTTGCCAGCGCTGGCTGGCCCCCGATGTACGCGCCCACTGGTGCAGCCAGGTGCCCTCGACCACGCCGCCATAGGCCAGGTCGATCATCTTGCCGGTAAAACGGTTCTGGATGCGGTACTCGTCGTCCCCCGATTCCACAAAGCGCCACTGCTGCCAGGGCTGGCCGGCGTAGTCCCACAGCTGGATGGCCGCGCCGTTTTCGGTGTTGTAATCGGCCACCTCCAGCACCTTGCCGTTCGGCGCCGCGATGATGTAAAATTCATCCTCCCGCAAAACGATCTGTGAAGTTTTTTTCATGGCGAGCGCTCCTTTCGGCCGGCGCGGATGCCGGCATGATCTTACTGCATACGCCGGAAACCGGCTGCTGTCTTGTCAATAGTATACCATAGATCCCGCTCTGGCGCACGATGCAAAAGCGAGAATTTCGCCTCGATTTTTTATCTTTTTACACAGTTTTTGCTTAAAATATCGCCTCATATTAGTGCAAATGCAAACCTTTTGCACGGTTTGGCGGGGTTTGCGTGCCGGTGTATACCAGATCCTATTCAGCTTTTGCGCAAAATATGGTATACTGGGCCAAAAACAGGGCGTACCCGGCTGTGCCGCGGCCGGCCCTTTCCGCTGATCGGATCAAGGAGGTTTTTGCCATGACCAACGAAACACTGCATACCCTGCTCACCCGGCGCAGCTGCCGCAGCTACCAGGATGCGCCCGTACCGCCCGAACTGCTGGACGCCGTGCTGGAGGCCGGCACCTACGCGCCCAGCGCCAAAAACTGCCAGAGCGCAAAGATCGTGGTGGTGCAGGATAAGGCCACCCGCGACGAGCTTTCCCGCATGAACGCCGCCGTGATGGGCCGCGAGGGCACCGACCCGTTTTACGGCGCGCCGGTGGTGCTGGTGGTACTGGCCGACGCGAACAACCCCAACGGCGTGTACGACGGCAGCCTGGTCATGGGCAACCTGATGAACGCCGCGGCGGCCGTGGGGCTGGGCAGCTGCTGGATCAACCGCGCCCGGGAGGAGTTTGAGAGCGACGAGGGCAAGGCCCTGCTCAAAGCCTGGGGCATCGGGGGCGAATGGGTCGGCATCGGCCACTGCATTCTGGGCCTGCCCGCCGCCCCCAACGCCGCGCCCAAGCCCCGCAAGGCGGACTACATCGTGCGGGTGTAACGCCCCATGGGCCGCTCAAACGACCGCGCGGCGGGCTTTGAACAGCCCCTGCCGCCCGCGCTGCCCGCCGCCCCGATGCTGCTGGAGGGCAGCGAGGCGGCCATGCGCCTGTACACCCTGGCGGCCGATGAGGAACGCGCCGCCCGCCTGCACCTGAAAAACGCCGACCTGACCGGCGAAGCGCTGGCCGGGCTGAGTTTTGCGCACTGTGTTCTGGAGGGGTGCCGCTTCCAGAACTGCGATTTGACCCGGGCCAGCTTTACCGACTGCGTGCTGAAAGGCTGCGATCTTTCCGGCGCCAAATTGTGGGAAAGCTATTTTTCCCGCTGCCGGGTGCAAAACTGCCGGGCGCTGGGGGCAAACTTTGCCGAGGGGCGGCTGTTCGATCTGGCCATTGCCGGCACGCAGCTGCGCTACGCCTGCTTTGACCAGAGCAAGTGGGAGCGCGTGCGGGTGGAAAACAGCTGCCTGGCCGAGGTGATGCTGACCAACAGCCGGCTCAAAACGCTGTGCTTTGCCGAAGCAGACCTGTCGGGCGCCATGCTGGCCGGCACACCGCTGAAAGGCGTGGATCTGCGCGGGTGCACGCTGACCAATGTTTCGTGCAGCGAAACCTGCCGCGAATTACAGGGCGCGGTGGTCGATGTGCTGCAGGCCGCCCAGCTGGCCCGCCTGCTGGGCGTGGTCATCCGGGAATGACCGGCTGCGCCCCGCCGGCAAAGCCCGGCCTTTCCCCGCGCAGCCGGGCAGACCAGCCTGCCCGAACCGCCGCCCGTTGCCCGCAGCGCCGGGCAAAGCAGAATGCGGCGGCTTCCATCCCGCCCGCAGCGCCGGGCGGCCATCCATCAATAAAAAAGGAACAACACCTATGAAACCGGACTACAAACTTGTTGCCAAAACACGCTACATCCACCTGGTCAGCGAGCTGGCCGACGAGATCTGGCACGAGGTCTACCAGAAGCTCTACCCCAAAAAGCAGCTGGACGCTGTGCTGGACGCCCTGCAAAGCCCGGAGGCCATCGAAGCAGAGATCGACGCCGGGATGAACTATTTTGTGGTACTGCTGGCCGGCAAGCCAGTGGGCTATTTTGCTTGGGAGATGCAGAACACCAGCCTGCATCTGGCGCATCTGTACCTCAAGCCTGAGGTGCGCGGCCGCGGCATGGGGCGGGACATTGTGCTGTACTGCGAACGGCTGGCCCGCGCCGACAGCAAGGGCCGGCTGTGGTGCGCCGTGCACGAAAAAAGCCTGCCCGTGCTGGGCTTTTTGAAAGAACAGCGCTACCGCGTGCTGCAAAGCGCGCCGCAGACTGTGGCCGGGTACACCCTGCCGCTGGTGGAACTGGAAAAGCATCTGTAACGCGCCGGTAAAATCTGTTTGCTTTTTGGGGCGGCATGTACTATTATGGAAAGCAGAGACCGGGCCGGTCGGACAGGCTGTGCCCGGCACACCGCTTTACGGGCAGGAGGATTACCGAGTATGGCAAAGGATCATCCCACCGGCAAATCAAACTTGTACCAGGCGATCCTGCAGCTTCAGACGCCTGAGGAATGCTACCGCTTTTTTCAGGACGTGTGCAGCTATGCGGAGCTGAGCGCCATGGAACAGCGCTACGACATTGCCGAAATGCTCAACCGGCGCTGCATCTATACCGAGATCATGGAAAAAACCGGCGCGTCCAGCGCCATCATCAGCCGTGTCAGCCGCGTGCTGGGCGACCCCGAAAGCGAGCTGAAGCGCCGGCTGGACCAGCGCGAGCCCCAGCCCTGACGCCCGCACGCCGCCCGTGCGGCGCTGCCGGGTGCGTGCTTGTTCGCCCCGCTGCAAACCGCGCCGCCCCTGGCCGCAGGGCGCGGCTTTTGCGGGGGCACAGAAGGATTTTTACAAAAAGGAGAAAAACCATGAGCAAAGCAGTTGTCTTTTTTGCCGACGGCACCGAGGAGTGCGAGGCCCTGCTGCCCGTCGACCTGCTGCGCCGGGCCGGCGTGCAGGTAGTGGTGGCCTCGGCCATGGGCCGGCCGGAGGTGGTCAGCAGCCACGGGATCACCCTGCGCACCGACGCCCTGGCCGAAAAAGTGGATTACAGCGATGTGGACATGATCGTGCTGCCGGGCGGCATCCCGGGCACGCCCAACCTGGCCGCCTGCCCTGCTGTTGTGCAAACGGTGCAGGCATTCTGCGCGGCGGGCAAAAAGGTGGCCGCCATCTGCGCCGCGCCCAGCATTCTGGGCGGTTTGGGCCTGCTGGACGGCAAAAAGGCCACGGCCCACGCCGCCTTCCAGGACAAGCTGGGCGGCGCGGTGGTGCTAGACACCGAAGTGGTGGTGGACGGCAATCTGATCACCTCCTATGGCCTGGGCGGGGCGATCCCCTTTGCGCTGGAGCTGGTGCGCCAGCTGGCCGGCGGTGCGGAAGCCGACCGCATCCAGGCCGCCATCGCCTACCGGCACTGAGCCGGCTGCCGCTGGTTTTGCACGCTGCCGCGTCGCCAGGACGCGGCGGCGTTTTCCTTTTTGACACAAAAATCTCCGCAGTTCATAAAAAGTTCACCGACCGTCTATTCCCGCGTCGTATTTTTCTGATAAAAGCAATATAGGAATTGCCCACCGGCGCTGCGGCGGCGGGCGTGAATTTCGTGTTATCCTGTAAAAAAACCTAGTAAAAAGGCCTTTGTTGTGATATAATCATGCCAAATGACCGCTGCCCCGCAGCGAACAGGGAAAGGAATCGTATCCGTATGAAGATCGGGTTTGCAGAGCTTCTTGTCATTATCATCGTTGCGATGGTGTTCATCGGGCCGGACAAGCTGCCCGTTTACGCGCGCAAGCTGGGCAAGATGCTCAACCAACTGAAAGAATATACCGGCGAAGCCACCAAGGAAGTGCAGGAGAACATTGTGGAGCCGCTGGAGGAGATCCAGAAGCCGCTGAAAGAAGCCGTTGCCCCGCTGACCGAGATCAAAAAGGACCTGGACGACAGCGTCAGCAGCGTGACCAAGAGCTTTACCGGCATCGGCAAAACCAGCAAGACCAAGGCCGAAAAAATGGCCGAGAGCGAGCAGGCCGTTGACCTGACCGAGCAGGCCCCCGCCGAAGCCGTCAACGCCGCCGACGCGCTGGCCGGCGCTGTGGCAGCGGC
>CAMFSB010000100.1 GCA_945982465.1 uncultured Faecalibacterium sp.
CCATTTCCGGCTCGATCCAAAGCCCGAAGCGCACGCCCAGGGCGTTTACCCGCCCGACCAGCTGGGCCAGCGTGCAGCCCAGCTTCCGCTCGTTGACGACCCAATCGCCCAAGCCGCTGTTATCATCGTTCCGCTTGCCGAACCAGCCGTCGTCCATCACCACCATGTCGATGCCCAGTTCCGCCGCCTGCGCGGCCAGGCGGCAGATGGTGTCGGCATTGAAATCATAGTAGCAGGCCTCCCAGCTGTTGATCAGCACCGGCCGCGGGCCGCGGCTGTACCGGCCCCGGACCACATGCTCCCGGATACAGGCATGATACTGCCGCGACAGCCGGGCAAAGCCGGCCGCCGAGTAGGTCAGGATGGTTTCGGGCACGGTCAGCGTCTGGCCCGCGGCCAGCGGGTAGCACAGCCCCTCCGGCTGCAGGCCCATCAGCAGCCGTGTCTGGTTGAACTGATCCTGCTCCGCCTCACACAAAAAGCCGCCGCTGTACACGAACAGCATGCCCCAGCAGCCGCCCGCGTCCTCGGTGGCACTCTGCTCAGCCAGGATCACCGCCGGGTTGTACTGGTGGCTGGACGTGCCGCGCCGGCTGCCCAACGAAAAGCTGCCGTGCGCCACCGGCGTGCGCTGCACACAGCGCTCCATCGCATGGCGGCCGTACAGGCTAATCAGGTCGTAGCGGCCGGGCAGCATATCCAGGCATGCCGACGCCGCTTTTTCCACATACAGCTGCCCCTCGCCGCCGTTGGTGATGCGCACACTGCGGGTGATGATATCCTCCGCCTCCAGCACTCCGTACAGCAGCCGCACCTGCACATGGCTGGCGGCGTCCTCCAGCAAAATCTCCAGCGTCTGGGCCTGCTGCGGCGCCGCAAACACCGCAGGCAGGCCCTCCAGCGCATACTTGCCCTGCCGGATCTCGTGGCGCACATACCGCAGATCGCACCCGCGCGCGCCATCTGCGCCGCGCACGATCAGTGCCGTGCTGCGGTAATCGCCCGTGCCCAGGGTGGGGTACTCCTGCGGCAGCGCATCCAGCGAATAGGTGCGGTCGCCGCCCGCGTCCGCCGGATTGCCGGAAAAGCCCCGGTCATAGTAGGTCAGCAAATAGTCCATACCGCCGGCCGCGCGTGCGCCGTAATACAGGTGCAGCAATACGCCCAGCCGGTCTGCCTGCATCTGATAGGTGGTATGGGCCGTATCCAGCGTAAAGATCCGTGTTTCGTTGTCATAATGGATCGACATAGTTGGTCACTCACTTTTTATTATTTTTCTGTGGCCGCGCCGCCAGGGGTTATTTGACCGCGCCGTTCATCACGCCGCTCAGGATCTGCCGCTGGCAAACCAGGTAGAAGATCAGGATCGGGATGAGCGACAGCAGATACGATGCAAACGCCAGATTGTAGTTGGTGCCGAACTGGGTCTGGAAATTGAGCTGCGCCAGCGGCAGGGTGTTCTGGCCCGAGCCGGCCATAATGACCAGCGGGGTCATCACATCGTTCCAGACGGCCAGCGCTGTGATGATCGCCACGGTGGCGTGCATCGGCTTCATTACCGGGAAGATGATCCGCCAGTAGGTGCGCCAGGTTGTGGCGCCGTCCACACGAGCTGCCTCCTCCAGCGCCATCGGGACGTTGACCAGATAGCCGGAATACAGCAGCACGTTCATGGGCATGTAGAACACCACATACAGCAGGATCACGCCCGCCCAGTTTGCCAGGTGCATTTCCGCCGTCTGCTTGGCAAGCGGCATCATCAAAATCGCGAACGGCACAAACATGCCGCTGACGATAAACAGGTACACAAAGCTGTAAAATCTGCTGTGGGCATTGCTGCTTACTAGGACATAGGCGATCAGCGAGTGGATCACATTTGACAGTACCACCGTGAGCACTGTGATGACCGCGCTGTTTGCCAGCGAGCGCCAGAAGTCTGTTACCCGCATGGCTTCGCGGAAGTTATCCAGGCTCCAGTGCTGCGGCAGCGACAGGATGCCGCTGATGCTGTTGGTCATTTCGGACGGCTGCTTGAACGCGATCACCACGGTCATATACAGCGGGAAGATGATCGTGGACAGGCCCAGGATCAGCAGGATCAGGGCGCCGGTGTTGTATTTCTGCCTGGCTTTCATAACTGCTCCTCCTTCCGGCTGGAAAGCTTCATCTGCGCGGCGGAGATCGCCACGATCACGATGAAAAAGATCACCGCGTTGGCGCTCTGGAAGCCGAACTGGCCGCCGGACATACCGTTGTTGTAGATCAGGTAGGAGATGGATTCCGTGCTCTGCGCGGGGCCGCCCTTGGTCAACGCCACGATCTGGTCGAACACCATCAGGAAGTTTTTGATGCTCAGCACCATGTTAATGGAAAAGAACGGGACGATCAGCGGGAAGGTCAGATAACGGAATTTCTTCCAGCCGGTGGCGCCGTCGATGTCGCCGGCCTCATAAACATCAGCCGGGATGGTCTGCAGGCCGGAAATGTAGATGATGGTGGTCATGGCGATGGCCTGCCAGGCGCACACGATCATTACGCCGATCCACGCGGCGCTGGGGTTGGAAAGCAGGCTGCTCTTCAGCGCGTCGATCCCCACCATCTGGGCAAAGGCCGGCAGAATGTAGGTGAAGAAATAGTTGAAGATATAGCCCACCACCAGCGAGCCCAGAATGTTCGGCAAAAAGTACGCGCCGCGGAAAAAGCTTTTGGCCGGGATCCTGCTGTTCAGCGCCAGGGCCATCAGCATGCTGATCACATTGACCACCACAGTGGTAACAACGGCCAGCTTGAAGGTGAACCAGTAGGATTTGCCCACGCGGGCGTCGGTGAACAGGTCGATGTAATTGCGCAGGCCCACCCAATCGTAGCTGCCAAAGCCGCGGAAGTTGGTAAAGCTGTAGTACACGCCGCGCAGCAGCGGGATGGTGTTGAAGCAAATGAACAGCGCCAGAATGGGGATGGTGATCAGCAGGTAGGTGCGTTTTTTCTCGTCTTTCATGCCGGTTCCCTCCCTTATTGCCCAGCGCTGCCATGCGCTGCTTCGTATTCCTGCGCCATGCGGATGATGTCCCGGTTATAGCGCAGCCAGTCGGTGTCGAACTTGGCGAGGAACGCATCGGTGTCCTGCTGGATCAGATAGGTCTGAAGCTGCGCGTCCACCGCCATCTCCGAGGGGTAGTAGTGATCCTGGTAATCCAGCATTTTGCCCGCCTGGATGTACTCCAGCATGCCGTCCAGAATGGCGGGCAGGGTGAAATCGCCGTCCTTGCAGGGGATGGCCGTCTGCGCGTCGATGTACTGCTGCAGGTTTTCGTCCGCCAGCAAAAAGTCCAGCACCTCGTAGGCGGCTTCTTTGTTCTCGCAGTCGGCCGACACCGCAAACAGCAGGTCGATGCCGGAATTGAGCACATTGCCCTCGGCGCTGCTGCACGCAGGCATCACAAACGAATCCAGCACCAGATCCGGGTTGACCGACAAAATCTGCGGCGCGGCATAGCTGCCGATGGGATACATCGCCGATTCGCCGCGGGCAAAGGCAGTACAGGCGTCGTTGTAGCCGTAGGCAAACGGATCGTCCGGGCCGTAGGGCAGCAGCTGCAGGTACTTTTCGGCCAGTTCGCGGTATTCCACCGCAAAGGTGGTCTGCCCCTGGTTCACCAGCTTTGCGGTGTTGGCGGGCGCCAGTTCCACCGCCATGGAGTTCCAGGGCGCAAGGCAGGTCCAGGTGTCCTTGAAGCCGAAGTAGAACGGCAGGATGCCCTCGGCCTTGATCTGCTCGCACAGGGCCAGCAGCTCCTCCCAGGTCTGCGGGATCTCGCTGCGGTGCTGATGGTACATTTCGGTGTTATTAAGGTAGCCCGCCGGGTTTGCGACTAACGGCACCGCGTTGGTGCCCTAAGTTGGCACCAGCTCCAAGGATTCCGCGATCTCCAGATAGCCCGGATTGATGCTTGCCAGGCCCGGATAATCGGATACGTCCGCCAGGATCTCGGCGTCCACAAAATAGGAGTAGTTGATATCGCCGCCGATGCCGATGATATCCGGGTAATCCTCGCGGATAAAGCGCGTTTTGAGGATCGTCATCGCGTCGTTGGGCGAGCTGATGGTCAGGTGGATGTTGTCGTGGGTGGCATTGAACGCCTCCTCCACCATTTCAAAATAGGCAGCCGCTTCGGGTTTATACTGGACCAGCTCGATCTCGATGCGCTGGCCGTCTTTGCCGGCCCCGCACCCGGCAAAGGTGAGAAGCGCCGCCGCGCAGCACAAAGCCAGCAGCAGGCTCCCCAATCGTTTCCATTTCATACCGTTTCATCCTTTCGCTTGCATACCGAATTGCCAAAAAGGGAATGTCTGCCCGGCCGGTTCGACATTATGACAGGCTCCCGCCGTACCCGGCGGGCATGCGTGCATTTTGCGCAAAATACACACATTCTTTTCAGTTGTCATCAAGAATAGTATACAGTTTGACCGTTGAATTGAAAATGCCTCTGTACGATATTTTATCTCCCAATTTTTATTTATTTGCCAAATATACTTGAAGTAACAACGCATTTTGGTATATAATACAGCAAAAGGAGGCTGCCGCCATGCCGCAGGACACCGCATCCCCGCACAAACTGAAGTTCCATGTTTTTTCGGATGAACGCTTTGTGGATCTGAACCTGTACCAATGCGGCTGGGAGCAGACCAAGCCGCTGCATTCCTGGGGGCCGTATGTGCGCAACCACTATCTGTTCCACTATGTGATCGCCGGGTGCGGCCGCCTGCTGGTAAAGGAAAAAGAGTACTTTATTCCTGCGGGCCACGGCTTTTTGATCGAACCGGGGCACATCACCACCTACCAGGCGGACGCCGATGACCCATGGGAATACGCCTGGATCGAGTTTGACGGCCTGCGCGCCCACGAAAGCCTGCGTCTGGCCGGCATCAGCATGGCCGAGCCGGTGTACACACCGGCCGGGCGGGAGGCCGCCCGCCGCCTGCAGGAGCAGATGTTGTACATCATTGAGCACCACACTGATTCACCCACCCGGCTCATCGGGCAGGGCTTCATTTTTCTGGATCAGCTGGTGCAGTCTTCCGCCGGGCGGCGCAGCCACAGCGACAAGCGTCTGCGGGATTTTTACATGAAAGAGGCCATGTCTTTTATCGAGCAGAATTACCAGCGGGATATTTCCATCGAGGACATTGCCGCCGCCTGCGGACTCAACCGCAGCTATTTCGGCAAGCTGTTCCGCAGCGCCATAGGCGAGCCGCCCCAGAGTTTTCTGCTGCATTACCGCATGAGCTGCGCGGCCCAGCTGCTCAAAGAGACCCGCATGCCCGTGCGGGAGATCAGCGTACGGGTCGGGTACGAAAATCAGCTGCACTTTTCGCGGGCATTCAAGGGCGTGTACGGGGTCTCCCCGCGGGAATACCGGCAGTCGCATTTTGTTGGCCCGGAGCTGTAGCCGGCACATTGGCTTTGCTTTGCAAAAAGAGGGACGGCCGCCCGCAGGCAGCCGCCCCTCTTTTTTGTTTGTTACGTCCAAACTGCCGCGGCGCAGGTCAGCCCAGGGCCACGTCCAAAATCATCATCACGCTGAAGCCGATGGCAAAAAACACCGTGCCCACGTTGGAATGCTCGCCGGCGGACATTTCGGGGATCAGCTCCTCCACCACCACATACAGCATGGCGCCCGCCGCAAAGCTGAGCAGCACCGGCATGGCCGGCATCAGCAGGCCGGCCGCCGCCACGGTCAGCAGCGCGCCGACCGGCTCGGCCAGGCCAGAGAGCACGCCGTAGCCGAACGCTTTGCGCCGGCTTGCGCCCTCGGCCCGCAGCGGCAGGCTGATGAGGGCCCCCTCGGGGAAATTCTGGCGCTCGAGGCCCAGCGCCAGCGCCAGCGCGCCCATGGCGGTGATGCCGGCGTCGCCGGCCAAAAAGCCGGCGTATACCACGCCCACCGCCATGCCCTCGGGGATGTTGTGCAGCGTGACGGCCAGCACCAGCATGGTGGTGCGCCGCAGGTGGCTTTTGGGGCCCTCGGCCTGTTCGGCGTTGCGGTGCAGGTGGGGGATCAGGTGGTCCAGCGCCAGCAAAAACAGCATGCCCAGCCAGAAGCCGGCGGCCGCCGGCACAAAGGACCAGCTGCCCATCGGCTGGGCCTGCTCCAGCGCCGGGATCAGCAGGCTCCAGATCGAAGCCGCCACCATCACCCCGGCCGCAAAGCCCGAAAGCGCGCGCTGCACATGGTCGCTCATGGCCCCGTGCAGGAAAAACACGCAGCCCGCCCCCAGGCAGGTTCCCAAAAACGGGAGCAGGACGCCCTGCAAAAGTGTGATCGTCATGGTTATATTCCCTTTCCTGTTTCACATCCGGCCCGCGGCCGTACGGCG
>CAMFSB010000101.1 GCA_945982465.1 uncultured Faecalibacterium sp.
CACCCTGACGCTGACCTTCCTTTCGGCTTCGTTCGGGCAGGCGCTGCCCGCTTTGCCGGAGTTCATTGCCGGGGCGTCGGCCCAAAACAACGCCGACGGCACCTGTACGCTGACGCTGCAGTTTGCCGAAAGCGACCCGCTGTACGGCTGGGCCGTGAACTACGACACCGACGCGGGCACCACGGTGCTCTGGCTCAAGCACACGCCCCGGCTTTCGGCCGACCCGGCCGCCCCGCTGGCAGGCGTGACCGTACTGCTGGACGCCGGCCACGGCGGCAGCGACGACGGCGCGATGGGAGCGGCAGGCACCGGTGCGCCGGTGGAAAAGGACCTGAACCTGGCAGCGGCCACTGCCGCCCGCTACCGGCTGGAGCAGCTGGGCGCCACCGTGCAGATGATGCGGGAGGACGACAGCTTCCCCACATTGGGCGACCGGGTCACCGCCGCCAACGAGCAGCACCCGGATTTCTTTATCGCCATCCACCACAACAGGCTGGAGCTGACCAGCGACATCAACAACGCCTGGGGCACCGAGGCGTACTGGTTTTTTGACGAGGGCGAAGCGCTGGCCAATGCCCTGGTGGAAAACGTGTGCGCGGCCACCGGGCGGCAGAACCGCGGCGCAAAGTACGGCTATTATTACGTCACGCGCTCCAACATCTGCCCGGCCGTGCTGCTGGAGCTGGGCTTTATGACCAACCCCACCGAGTATGTGGAGTGCGCCAGCGACCAAAGCCTGTGGGCCGACGGCACCGCCATCGCCCAGACCGTGTACCGGCTGGTGCGGGAGAACGGGTGAGGGTTTTCCCCTGTTCTGTTCTTTTCTGTTCTTTTTTGAAAAAAAGAACCAAAAAACTTTTTGATCCTGCGCAAAAATCCTTTTGCGCAATTGAGATCTTTTCCCGCCCGTGATAGGATTGTAAAAGGATGACACTTTCAGGTAAGGGGGGCACCTGTATGGACGATACCCAGCAGAAACAGGCCGCAAAGCGGTTTGCAGAATACTGGAAAGGCAAAGGGTACGAAAAAGGGGAAAGCCAGAAATTTTGGCTTTCTCTTCTTCGGGATGTTTACGGGGTGGAACATCCCGAAGAATTCATATCCTTTGAAGATCAGGTGCACCTGGACCATACCAGTTTTATCGACGGATATATCCCCTCTACCCGCGTGCTGATCGAGCAAAAAGGGTTGGGCAAGGATTTGAAAAAGCCCATCAAACAGTCGGATGGCACCCTGCTGACGCCATTTCAGCAGGCAAAGCGGTATATTATAGAACTGCCGTTATCCCAGCACCCCCGCTGGGTTGTCACCTGTAATTTCAGCACATTCCATGTATACGACATGGAACACCCCGGCGGCGAGCCGGAAGAGATCCTGTTGAATGATCTGGAAAAGGAATTCTATCGCCTGCAATTTCTGGTAGATGACGGCAGCGAACACCTGAAACGCGAAATGGAGGTATCCATTGCTGCCGGTGAAATTGTGGGGCTGCTGTACGATGCGTTTGCAAAGCAGTATACAGACCCCACCAGCGAACGGGCGATGAAGAGCTTGAATGTGCTGTGTGTGCGGCTGGTTTTTTGCCTGTATGCGGAAGACGCCGGTATTTTTGGCAGGCATGGCATGTTTCATGATTATCTCGCCGAATTTGACGCAAGAAAAATGCGCCGCGCCCTGACAGACCTGTTCAAAATTCTGGATACGCCGCCTGAAAACCGCGACCCATACTTAAAAGACGATTTTCCTGAACTTGCCGCCTTTCCTTATGTAAACGGAGGCCTGTTCCGGGATGAAAGCATTGAAATTCCGCCCTTTACAGACGAGATTCGGGAACTAATCCTGGACAAAGCAAGCTGTAATTTCAACTGGTCCGAAATCAGCCCTACGATTTTTGGCGCCGTGTTTGAAAGCACGTTGAATCCCGAAACCCGCCGCAGCGGCGGAATGCACTACACCTCGCTTGAGAATATTCATAAAGTAATCGCCCCTCTATTTCTGGATGACCTGAAAGCCGAGCTGCATGAACTTCGGGGAATTGCCGTTACAAGGACCAAGGAGCGGAAGCTAAAAGAGTTTCAGCAAAAGCTGGCTTCTCTGTCTTTTTTAGACCCTGCGTGCGGTTCCGGAAACTTTCTGACCGAAACATATATCAGTCTGCGGCGGCTGGAAAACGAAGTTCTGCGGGAATTGCAGCAGGGACAAATTATATTTGGCGACGCGCAGTGGAATCCAATTCAGGTTTCCATCAGCCAGTTTTATGGCATCGAAGTCAACGACTTTGCTGTTACCGTGGCAAAAACCGCCCTTTGGATTGCGGAAAGCCAGATGATGAAGGAAACCGAAAGCATCGTACTGATGCGGCTTGACTTTCTGCCGCTGAAAACCAATGCTAACATCGTGGAAGGCAACGCTCTGCGCCTTGATTGGGAACAGGTTGTACCCAGGCACAAATTGTCCTATATTATGGGGAACCCTCCGTTTGTCGGCGGCATGTACATGCTGGAAACACAGAAAGCGGAAATCCGCCAGTTGTTTAAGGACGTAAAAGGCGCAGGCGAATTTGATTATGTCTCGGGCTGGTATAAAAAAGCCGCCGAATACGCGCAGGAAACACCGGTGCAGTGCGCCTTTGTATCTACAAACAGCATTTGCCAGGGCAGCGCAGTCATCACGTTTTGGAAACACCTGCTGGAACAGTACCCGATCCACATTGATTTTGCCCATTCCTCTTTTGTCTGGAACAGCGAAGCAAAGACCCAGGCAAAAGTCCACTGTGTGATCGTCGGTTTTTCTGGTGTTCGTTCTCCGCGCAAGGTAAAAAAGCTCTATTCGGCAGGAAATAAATACGTTGTGTGCAGCCATATCAACCCCTATCTTACAGATACTGCCGATGTGTTTATTGAATCGCGCAGCGCCCCTCTCTGCAATGTGCCCAAAATGCGCTTTGGGAGCATGCCGCGTGACGGCGGCGGTTTTGTTTTAACGCCAGAAGAACGAGAATCCCTCATTCGCTCTGAACCTCTGGCTGAAAAATGGATCAAGCCGTATATTGGCGCAGTCGAATTTCTTCAGAACAAGCCGAGGTACTGCCTTTGGCTGGTTGGCGCCGACCCAGGGGAAATAAACAAATGCCCTGCTGTAAAACAGCGAATCGAGTATGTGCAGCGTGTGCGTGCTTCCTCCAAAGCAGCGGGAACCAGGAAATTTGCCGCAACGCCAACACTGTTTTGCCAGATCGCGCAGCCTGATAGCGCCTACATCGTTGTTCCCAAAACCTCATCCGGGAAAAGGCGGTATATCCCCCTTGGTTTTATGGACAAAGACACCATCGCCGGGGACGCTGTCTTTTTGATTCCCGAGGCCGGCTTATATGAGTTTGGCATATTGATGTCCAATGTCCACAATTCCTGGATGCGGCTGGTCGCCGGAAGGTTAAAAAGCGACTACCGGTACGCAAAGGATATTGTTTACAACAATTTCCCCTGGCCGGAGCCGACGGACGCCTGCAAAGCCCGCATTGAGCAGACCGCACAAGCCATTTTGGATGCGCGTGTGCTTTATCCGGGCAGTTGCCTTGCCGATCTCTATGATGAGGCGCTTATGCCGCCCGAACTGCGCCGCGCCCATCAGCACAACGACCGCGCTGTGATGCAAGCCTATGGATTTGACATCAAGACCACAACCGAAAGCAGTTGTGTTGCCCAGCTTTTGAAGCTTTATCAAGAGAAAACGGTTGGGACATCCTCTCCAAAGCCATAGCTTCCAGTCTTTGCAGTGTCTGCCCCCAAAAAAGCAAAACCTTTTTTGACAAAGCGAGGGCTTCCCGGCCTGTGGCCGGGAAGCCCTCGCTTGCTGTTATTTTCCTTTTCCCGAACGGATGTTCGGGGGAATTTTTGTTTGAAAAGCTTTTGGTTCTTTTCTCGAAAAGAACTAAAACTCCCATAAAAGCTCCCGGATCAGTACACCTTTTCCACGGGCACGATCCAGCCCTTATCGTCGGGCAGCTTGCCCCACTGCATGCCGGTCATGGTGTCGTACAGCTTCTGGGTCACGGGGCCGATCTTGCCATCGCCGATCTCGGCCTTTTCGCCCTTCCACACCAGCTCCTTGACGGGGCTGACCACGGCGGCGGTGCCGGTGCCGAACACTTCTTCCAGCTTGCCGTCGCGGGCGGCGGCCATCACGTCCGCAATGGCCAGCTTGCCCTCGATGACCTCATAGCCCCAGTCGCGCAGCAGCTCGATGCAGCTGCGGCGGGTCACGCCGGGCAGCACCGTGCCGGTGCAGGCGGCGGTGTACACCTTGCCGTCGATCTTGAACATGATGTTCATGCTGCCCACTTCTTCGACGTACTTTTTCTCCACGCCGTCCAGCCACAGCACCTGGGCATAGCCCTGCTCCTCGGCCAGCTCGCCGGCCTTGATGGACGCTGCGTAGTTGCCGCCGCACTTGGTAAAGCCGGTCAGGCCGGGCGCGGCGCGGATGAACTCGTCCTCCACATAGATGCGCACCGGGTTGATGCCCTCGGCATAGTACGCGCCCGACGGCGAGCAGATGATGCAGAAAATGTACTTGTGCGAAGCGTGCACGCCCAGGCCCACGTCGGTGGCAAACACAAACGGCCGGATGTACAGCGAAGCGCCGTCGGTATGGGGCACCCAGTCGCGCTCCACGTCCACCAGCGCCTTGACGGCCTGAATGTAGTCCTCCACCGGGATGCGCGGAATGCACAGGCGGTCGGCAGAATCCTGCATGCGGGCGGCGTTGCACTCGGGGCGGAACAGCTGGATGGTATCGTCGGCGGTGCGGTAGGCTTTCATGCCCTCAAAGATCTCCTGCGCGTAGTGGAACACCACGCAGGCCGGGTCCAGCGCAAACGGGGCGTAAGGCACAATGCGGGCGTCGTGCCAGCCGATGCCCTTGTCGTAGTCCATCACAAACATGTGATCGGTAAAGATCTTGCCAAAACCCAGCTTGGATTCGTCGGCGGGCTTTGCTTTGGGAGCCGTGGTGCGGGTGAGTTTGATGTCCAACATAATTTTCCCTCTTTTCGATTGGATCGCGGCGGCGGCCCGCCGTTGCCTCTGTTAAGTTTTATTATAATGAAGCGATGCGTTTTTACAAGGGGCGGCGCCGCTTTTTTGCGCGGGGCCGCGAAAGCAACGGGCCAAAAGCAGCCTGCCGCCGCTGGCACTCGGGCAGCGGCGGCAGGGTAAGGGACGTATGCGGGGGCCGGGCGGCTTACGCCTGGGCCGGCTCCTTTTCGGTCAGCTTTTTCAGGCCCTGCAGCGCCACGATCACGCCCAGCACGAACAGCGCCACGGCGAAGGCCAGCTGCAGCAGGTTGCCCGCGGTGGGTGCGCCCGCCAGGGCAATGATCTTCTGCACCAGGGCGGTGAGGGTGACGGCCAGCATGAACACCATGGGCGCCCACAGCATCCAGCCCTTGCGGTTGGTGCGCTTGAGGTACACCGCCACGGCGATCAGGGCCAGCGCGCTGAGCAGCGGGCTGGCCGAGCCGAACCGCGGCCAGATGTTGGCGTAGCCCGCCTTGGCCAGCAGGTAAGCCAGCGCCAGCGTCAGGATGGTGGAGAAGTATTTGTTGGTCAGCACCTTGCGCCAGGGCTCCATGTTCTCATCGTCAATGGAGGCATCCAGGAACAGTTCCTGGAACGACAGGCGGCCAACGCGGGCCACCGAGTCCAGGCTGGTCAGCGCAAAGGCCGACACGGCCAGGTTGATCAGGGTGAACACCAGGTTGAACGGCAGGCCGATGGTCTGCAAAAAGCTGGCCACGCCGCCGGCAAAGATCTGCGCGGGGGTGGTGTAGCCCAGCGAGGCGGCCTCGCCGGTGGCAAAGGACGCCACGGCGATCAGCGCGATGACCGCCAGCATGGACTCCATCAGCATGGCGCCGAACGAAACCGGCAGCATGTCTTTTTCGTTTTTGATCTGCTTGGACGCCGTGCCCGAGGAAACCAGGCTGTGGAAGCCGGAAACCGCGCCGCAGGCGATGGTGACGAACAGGATGGGGAACATGTTGCCGGTGCCTTCCACATAGAAGCTGGTAAAGGCCGGCAGGTTCACGCTGGGGTTGGTGGCCAGGATACCCACAACGGCGCCCACGATCATGGCCACCAGCAGGTAGCTGTTCAGGTAGTCGCGGGGCTGCAGCAGCGCCCACACGGGCACCACGCTGGCGATGAAGATATAGGCGAAGATGACCAGGTGCCAGGTGCCGCCCGCCACATAGATGGGCGCGGCCAGGCCGATGGCCACGCCGGCCACCAGCAGCACAATGGCGATGGCGGTGTTGATCCAC
>CAMFSB010000102.1 GCA_945982465.1 uncultured Faecalibacterium sp.
CCCCGCCCGCAGCCCCCGCAGCTCGTCCAGCATGAAACCGGCGCCGATCTCGCTGCTCTGGCTCACATCCACCCGCCGGGGCTTGACCATGTGCTCGTCCGGGTGGGCGGCCACGGCGGCGCGCACGGCGTCCGGCGTCAGCTTGCCGTCTACCGGCGGGCAGGCGATGCACTTGTGGCCTGTGGCTTCAATGGCGCCGGTTTCGTGGGTGCAGATGTGGCCGCTGGCCGCGCTCACCGCCGCTTCGTACGGGCGCAGGAATGCCGAAATGGCGGTGGCGTTGGTTTGGGTGCCGCCCACCAGAATGTGCACATCCGCGTCCGGGCGGCCCACTGCCGCGCGGATCAGTTCGTGCGCATGCGCGGAGTGCGGATCGCGGGAATAGCCAAAGTTGCCCTCAATGTTGGTGCGTGCCATGGCCTCGAGGATGCGAGGGTGGCATCCCTCGCTGTAATCGTTGGAAAAACGGATCATAAACGTTACCTCCTGAGCGCGGTTCCGGATCGTCCGCCGCGGCCGCTTTTGCGGCCCGCCGGCAGCGTTATGGCCAGTATACCATATTTTCACAAAAAAACCATGGCTTGTGTTTTGCGTTCACAGGCGGCTTGTGTTATACTGTTTAAGTATAGCGTTTTGGCTGCCGTTCGCACGGCGCTTTTTGGATAGGAGAATAGCAAGTATGGCGATCACAAAAGAAGAACACGCACGCAATCAACGCCGCCGCGCGCGGCAGATGTTGGGGCTGCTGGTGGCCGTGCTGGCCATTGTGGGCGCGGTGTCGCTGGTGCGGATGGGCGCGGTCGCGGTAGGACAGCTGTTTGACGACACCGCCGACCGGGCCGAGTACCAGAGCAAGGTGTCCGGCCTGGCCATGTTCGACCCGCTGCCGTTCAGCGGCGGCATTGAAAACTGCGATGACCTGACCCTGCGGGAAGCCGCTGTGTGGGGCACGATCTACAGCATTCTGGACACCGAGACCGGCCTGGCCAACTACGAGCTGGACCCGGAGACCGAGCAGGTGCTGCTGCCCGCCGTGGAGGTGGACGCCTATCTGGCCCGGATCGTAGGCCCGGACTTCAAGCTGAACCACCAGAGTTTTGTGATGGAGGACATGGAGGTCACGTTTGACGAGACCAGCCAGTGCTACCTGATCCCGATCACGGGCGACGTCGGCTATTACGACGCCACGGTGACCAAGCTGTTCAAAAAGAACGGCCAGCTGCATGTCACGGTGGGCTATATCCCCACCTACAACACCAGCGACCTGATGGTGAACAGCACCACGGTGCCCACCAAGTACATGGATTATATTTTTGAGCGCTCCGGCGGCAGCTGGTACCTGACCGGCGTGGAAGAAAGCGAGACCAAGCCCGAGGTCACTCCGGCGCCCACCGAAGCGGTGCTGCCGGCGGCGGATTCCTCGCTGCAGGACGCGATCATGGCCGGCGCGGGTGCGGCCTCTCAGCCGGACGGCAGCGAAACCGCCGAGGGCGATGGCTCATCTGCGGCGGCGAACTGACGGCGGCTGATCAGCTGAGACAGAATCAAAAAAACTCCGGGGCGTGCCCACACGCCCCGGAGTTTTTTATTGGCTGCTCAGTTCCACGACCCCTGCCGGTAAAAACGAATCGACAGAAATGCTGAGGTACACCACCCCACCGGCCATGCGCACCAGATCCCGGTTGCGCCCAGCCCGGTTTTGGAGAAACAGAATGCCAGCAGTACACGCAAAATCAGGTCGGTAAAGGTGGCAAACATGAAAAGGTTCATCTTGCCGGCGCCCCGCAGGATGCCATCTGCGACCAGCTTTGCCGAGATGACAAAATAGAACGGGGAGAGAATACGGAGAAAATTCATCCCGGTCTGCATGGCCAGTTCCGTAGGAGAATCCATAAAGAGCTGCAAAACCCAGTTCCCCTTGAAGAAATACAGCAAAAACAGCGGCAGACTGAGCATCCAGACCAGCTTGACCCCTGCGCCAAAGCCCTGCCTGACCCGGCCGGGCAGATTGGCGCCCAGATTCTGCGCGGTGTAATTGGATACGCCGTTGCCCAGCGTGGTGAAAGATGTAATGATCAGATTGTTCAGCTTGACCGCTGCGGAATATCCGGCCATGACCGGTGCGCCGAAGCCGTTGATGATGCCCTGAATGATGATGTTCCCCATCGAAATGGAACTCTGCTGCAAAATGCTAGGTACGGCGATTGCAGAAATCTGGCGAAGCAGGGCGACGCTGAACAAACGGGGCTTTTCGCCGGTTTTGATGGCCGCGAGCCGGCGGAATACCACCGCCATGGCCAGCAGGCAGCTGATCCCCTGGCAGAGGAAGGTCGCCCATGCCACACCGGCGACCCCCATGCCCAGCCCTTTGACAAACCAGATGTCCACTGCGACGTTGGATAAGGATGACACCATCAGAAAGTAGAAGGGGGTTTTGGAATCGCCCAGCGCCGAGAAAATGCCGGCGGCAATGTTGTAGAAAAAGACGAACGGAAGCCCCCACGCATAAATATCCAGATAAATTTTGGAATCTGCAAATACCTCTTCCGGCGTGCGGATCAGCCGCAGCAGAAAATCCGCACCGGCAATCCCTGCCAGCATCAGTAAAATACACACCAGTGCGCTGGCGATACAGGCGGTATATACGGCAGTTTTCATATCCCGGTACTCGCGTGCGCCGAACAGCCGTGAGACGACCACCGAACAGCCCATGTTGCAGCCAAATGCAAACGCAATAAAGATCAGCGTGATCTCATAGCTGTTGCCTACGGCGGCCAGTGCGTTTTCGCCGATGAATTTGCCGACCACCAGACTGTCGGCAATGTTGTAGATCTGCTGGAAAATGACGCTGCCAAACAGCGGCAGACAAAATTTCCAAAGTACGGTTTGCGGTTTTCCCACCGTAAGATCGTGTGTCATGTTCCGGTCCCTCCCCTATGCGGCATCGGCGCGTTTCTTTGCGGCCGCCGCCCTTGCAAAACCATTGATTGCATTTTTTCGCTGAGAGTATTATAATGCGGAAGCAGATATATGTAAAATATCATTTTTGAAGATTGAATATATAAAATTTGTATGGGGTGGGCGCTGTGAACATCAGCTATGAGTATTACCGGGTTTTTTACTATGCCGCAAAATACAAAAGCTTTACCGGTGCGGCCAGAGCGCTGGTGAACAACCAGCCCAATGTAACGCGCATGATGCGCAAGCTGGAAGAAGAACTGGGCTGCACACTGTTTGTCCGGCAGCGGCATGGCGTTGCACTGACCCCGGAAGGCGAAAAGCTGTATGCCCATGTTGCCGCTGCGTTTGAGCACATCCAATGCGGCGAGGAGGAGATCGCCCGCGACCGAAGCCTGCAGGGCGGTATTGTGACGGTTGCAGCCAGCGAGATAGCGCTGCACTGTGTGCTGCTGCCGGCGCTGAAAACATTCCGGCAGATCTACCCCGGCATCCGGGTGCGGATCTCCAGCCATTCAACGCCGGATGCCGTGGAGATGCTGGAACACGGTCTGGCAGATTTTGCGGTGGTCATCAAACCGTTTGAACTTTCGCAGGAATTTTCCGCACAGAAACTCCAGACGATCCGGGAAGTGCCGGTGTGCAGCACGGTCTATGGCTTTCCGGAGGGGGAGACCCTCACGGCGGAGCAGATCAAAACCTGCCCGCTGATCGGGCTGGGTACACAGACCGCTTCGTTTACGTTTTATTCCCAGTGCTTTGACCGGATGGGGCTGTCGTTTGTGCCGGATGTGGAGGTGGCAACCGCCAATCAGATTTTGCCCATCGTGAAAGCCGGCCTGGGGCTCGGGTTTGTGCCAACGGAGTTTCTGGAAGAAGAAACGGATGAGCATCTGGCCGTGCTGAGCATGGAGCCGCCCATTCCTGACCGTGAAATTTACCTGCTGAAACGCAGGCAAAGCCCGCTGAGCATTGCGGCGTCTGCGCTGGAACGGCAGATCAAAAGCCAGATGCCGGCGCAAAACACAGCGAACTAAAACAGGGCTGTTGCCCTGTGGATCGCTTAAAAAACCGTAAAAGAAAATCGGCCGGACTACCGTTTTCGGTAATCCGGCCGATTTTTATTGCTATTTACCTGAAGAAGCCTGCGAAATTTTCATGTTGCAGCAGCCCTGTTTTCAGCTGGTGAACGAGAGCCGTTTTCTCCTGCGGCGCGGGACGGCATCAGACCAGCTCGATGGTGTATTCAAAGCCGTATTCTTTCTGCAGCTCTTTCACGGCGGGTTCGCAGTCCTCAATGAAGGTGGGGGCGTACACCGAAGCGCCGTTGTGGGCCTTTTTGTAGTCCTCCACGATCTGCTCCAGCTTGGCCCAGCCCTCTTCGGCCCGGGCCTGCTCCACGCTGTCGGGGAAGGAAATGAGGAATTCGCGGTGTTTGGGAATGCGTGCTTTCATATCAGATTTCTCCTTGTATCATGCGGTTGTATACAGGGTGCCGGCCGGTGTGCCCGGCCATACATCCAACGAAAAAACGGTTCACTCCGCCAAACCGAAAATCCGGCGGGCATTCTGCTCGGTTGCTGTAAATACCTCGGCGGGGGAAATACCCCGCAAAGCGGCAATGTGTTCACCCACGGCCTCGATCATGGAAGAATCGCACCGCATGCCCCGGTAGGGGTGGGGCGCCATATAGGGGCAGTCGGTTTCCAGCAAAAGCTGCTCCGGCGGGATGGCGGCGATGGCTTTAGCCGCCCGTTTTGCGCCCTTAAAGGTGCAGGCGCCGCCAAAGCCCAGGTATAACCCTTGCCCGGCCAGCCACACGGCGTCCTCCGCGCTGCCGGAATAGCAGTGTACCACGCCTTTGGGCCGGTACTTTTTCAGCAGGGCGTACACATCGGCGTGGGCCTCGCGGTCGTGCACGATGACAGGCTTGTCCAGCTCCAGCGCCAGGCGGATCTGGGCTTCAAACAGCGCCAGCTGGGCGTCCTTAGGCACGGGCCAATGGTAGTCCAGTCCGCATTCGCCCACGGCCACCACCTTGGGGTCATCGTACAGCGGGGCCAGCGCGCGCATCTCGGCGGCCCAGTCGCCGCCGTACACGGTCACTGTGGGGGCCAGCATCTCGTCCGGGCAGCTGCCGCGGGGCAGCAGGCTTTCCGGATGGATGCCCACCGCCGCGTACAGCCAGGGGTATTGGTGTGCCAGCGCCACGCAGGCCGCTGCGTCGCCGCTGCTGGTAGCCTGCTCCACCACGCCGGTCACGCCCGTTGCGGGCAGGCCGGCCAGCACGGCGTGCCGGTCGGCGTCAAAAGCGGCGGCGCAGTAGTGGGCGTGGGTGTCAAAAATGGGGCCGGCCATCAGCACAGCTGCGCGCCGGGCTGGATGCTTTCGGCCAGCTGCAGCACGGTCACGTTGCCCTCGGCGTCCTCGGCCGAAAGGATCATGCCCTCGCTGACGTATTTGCCTTTCAGCATGGGGCGGGGGGCCAGGTTTGCCACGATGCACAGGTTTTTGCCCACCAGATCCTCGGGGGCGTACCATTTGGCAATGCCGGACAGAATGGTGCGCTCGCGCTCGCCGTCAAACAGCGTGAACTTCAAAAGCTTTTTGCTCTCGGGCACCTTTTCGCAGGCCAGCACTTTGGCGACCCGCATTTCGCATTTGGCAAAGTCGTCGATGGTGATCTGGGGCAGATGCTCCTGCGCCGGGGTTTCGGACTGGGCAGGGGCGGCAGCCTGCGCTTCGGCCGCGGCCTTGGCGGCTTCGGCGGCTTCGGCAGCGGCGCGGCGCTTTTCGTCCTCGGCTTTCAGGTAGGCGATCTCCTTGGCCACGTCGATGCGGGGGAACAGCGCGTCGCCCTTGTGCACGGTGTAGCGCTCCTGCTTGCCGTAGGCGCAGGCAGTATAATCCAGCGCCGCGGAGCCCAGACCCAGCTGCTCCATCATCTTGGGGGCCGTGTTGGGCAGATAGGCGTTGAGCAGAATGCCGGCGCAGCGCAGCGCTTCGCACAAGTGATACAACACGCTCTCCAGCCGGGCCTTGTTGGCCTCGTCCTTGGCCAGGGCCCAGGGGGCGGTCTCGTCAATATACTTGTTGGCGCGCTGGATCACGGCAAAAATGTCGATCAGCGCCTGCGGGATGGTCAGGCTGTCCATGTCGGCGGCCACCTTGGCGGGCAAAGCGTCGATCAGGCCTTCCAGCTCGCGGTCCAGCCCGGCCATCGCTTCGCAGTGGGCCCCCGTGCCGCCAAAGTACGTTTCGCACATGGCCACCGTGCGGGACAGCAG
>CAMFSB010000103.1 GCA_945982465.1 uncultured Faecalibacterium sp.
CGCCCCCGGTGACACCCCCGCCTTGCATGCCGTGCATACAAGCCGCGTAGCTGCACAGCACCGCTCACGCGCAGCCGCACAGGGCCGCGACCACCATGCCCGCCGCAAAGTTCAGCAGGCTGACGCCCGTATTGTAATGGAACACCCGCAAAACCTGCGGCAGCATATCGACCCACTCGCCCAGGCCGGACTGCCCCGCACTGGACACCACCAGCAGAATCAGCATGGAAAGCACCGACACCACGGCACTGGCCGCCATCCACACCACGCCGGCAATGGTTTTGCTGGCCAGCAGCTGCCGGGTCGAGACCGGCAGCGTGTTCATCAGGTACCCCTCCCCGCCCAGCAGATTTTTGTAAAAGCGCTGCACCCCCTGCATAATGGTGAGCACAACGGTGGGGAGGATCAGCGCCACATAACCCAGCATCAGGATCATCATGGCCGAGGCGAAAAAGTTTTCCATCCCCTGGCTGCCAAAGCCCTTCGTTTCGTGCTGGATGGTCATACGCATGGTAAAGCCCAGCAGCGCCGCCGCCGCCACCATGGCCAGATACATGCTGCCCATGGTGCGGGCCGTGGCCTTAAACTCATATTTCAGCAATTTTTTCAGCATTTGAATACCTCCCGGAAATACGCATCCACACTCTTGCCCTCGGTCTCGCGGATCTCGTCGGCCGCACGGTACATCAGCACCCGGCCCTCCTGCAAAAACACCGCTTCGTCCAGCACCGGCTCAATGTCGCCGATCAAATGGGTGGAAATGACCACGGTGCCGTTTTCGTTGTAGTTGTTCAGGATGGTATGCAGGATGTAGTCCCGCGCGGCAGGGTCCACCCCGCCGATCGGCTCATCCAGCAGGTACAGCTGGGCCGTGCGGCTCATGGCCAGGATCAGCTGCACCTTTTCCTTATTGCCTTTGGACAGGCTTTTGAGCCGGTCCGCGGCGGAAAGATGCAGGGCGGACAGCATTTCGGCCGCCTTGGCCGCGTTGAAGTCAGCGTAAAAATCGGTGAACATCCCCACAAGATCGCCCACCCGCATCCAGTCGGGCAGGTACCGGGCGTCCGGCAGGTACGATACCAGCGCCTTGCTGGCCGGGCCGGGCTTATGCCCCGCCACCAGGATCTCGCCCGCGCTGGGCTGCAGCAGGCCATTGGCCAGCTTGAGCAGCGTGGTCTTGCCGGAACCGTTCGGCCCCAGCAGGCCAATGATCCGGCCGCTGCTCAGGTGCAGTTCCACGTTCTGCAGCGCGGCTTTGGCGCCATAGTTTTTGCTCAGGCCGCGGCAGGTCAAAATTTCTTCCATACTCGTTTCCTCCATCATCACAGGCTGCGCCGGCCGGTTTTATTCGGCCGGCTGATCGGATGGCTGCGCCAGCGCAGCAAACATCTGCGCCAGCTGCCCGGGCGGGCAGCCCATCGCCTGCATGTGCGCGGCAAACTGCCGCACCTCGCTTTCAAGGGTCTCCCGCCGTACTTCTTCGATGCGCTGGGTATCGCTGGTCACAAAGCGTCCGGCCGTGCGCTCGGTATACACCAGGCCGCGGCGCTCCAGTTCGGCCAGGGCGCGCTGCATGGTGTTGGGGTTGACACCCGCCGCCCCGGCCAGATCACGCACCGAATCCAGCCGCGAGCCGGGCGGGTATTCCCCGCCGATGATCCGCCCCTGCAGCCGTTCCACCAGCTGCGCATAGATCGGGCGGCCGCCGTCAAAGGCTTCTGCCATTGTGTGCTCTCCTTTCCATCTTGTGTTACTGTATTACTTGCTTGATACAATAATACACGTTTTTCTCCGCCTGTCAAGCCTTTTGCGCAAAAAAATGCGGCCGGGACCGATCCAGCCGCATTCTTTCTAAATCCATTCGATATTTTGGTTCTTTTTACTGGGCACTTTTACACACATCCACCCAGGCGGCCGGCTTCGCATAGCGTTCCAGCTCCGGAATGGTCAGTTCGATGGCGCTGGACACATCAAACTCCAGAATGCGATCAGCAATACCCTGTGCCTGAAAATACGCCCTCACCCGTTCGATCGACATCGTTTCTTTACTCTCCCTGCCCAGCGTAAAACGCCTTGGCAATATCTGCGGCTTGCTTTGCGTCCTTTGCGTAGTATTCAGCCCCGATGGCCTTGGCGTAAGAAGGCGTCAGCACCGCGCCGCCCACCATCACCGTGCAGCCGGGGCATTTGGCATGCACCAGCGCTATGGTCTGTTCCATGCTTTTGAGGGTGGTGGTCATCAAGGCCGAAAGGCCCACTAGCCGGGCGCCGGTGCGCTGCACGGTCTCCACCACCTGCTCGGGCGGCACGTCGCGGCCCAGGTCGGTCACATCAAAGCCGTAGTTTTCCAAAATCACCTTGACGATGTTTTTGCCGATGTCGTGCACATCGCCTTTTACGGTAGCCAGCACGATGCGGCCCTTGCCGCCCTGTTCGCCGCCGCTTTCGGCCACGGCGGTACGGATGACCTCGAACGCGCTTTGGGCAGCGGCCGCCGCCTGCAGCAGCTGGGGCAGGAACAGCCTGCCCTTTTCGTACTGGTCGCCCACAATGTCCAGCGCGGGGATCAGCCCTTCATCCACCACCTGCAGCGGCGCTTTGGTCTGCAGCAGGCCGCGGGTAGCTGCAGCCGTTGCGGCCCGCAGGCCCTTTTGCACCGCCGCGAGCCGCGGGGCGTACTCGCCCCGGCCGGGCGCGCCGCCGGAAGCTGGCGCCGCCGGCCCCGGCGCCGCGGGCCTGGCTGCCGCAGCCGGCACATAGTCCGCATAGCGGGCAATGTATCGTGCACTCTGCCTGTCACGGCCGGAGAGCACGTCAAACGCCGCGGCGGCAGCCATCATCTCCTCGCTGGACGGGTTGATGATCGCCAGGTCCAGCCCGGCGCCCATGGCCAGCGTAAAGAACGCCGTGTTCAAAAACGGGCGGCAGGGCAGCCCGAAGCTGATGTTGGAAACGCCCAGCACTGTGCGAACGCCCAGCGTCTGCTTGCACTCCCGCAGGGCCTTGAGCGTCTCCATCACATCCTCCTGCTGGGCACTGGCGGTCAGCGTCAGGCAGTCGATGTAGATATCCTCGGGCGGGATGCCCGCCGCCAGCGCCGCGTCACGGATGCGGCGGGCAATGGCCACGCGCTGCTGCGTCTGTTTGGGAATGCCATGTTCGTCCAGCGTCAGGCCCACCACGGCCGCGCCATACTTTTTGCACAGCGGCAGAATGGCGTCCAGCACGGCCTGCTCGCCGTTGACCGAGTTGACGATAGGCTTGCCGTTATACACCCGCAGGCCCCGTTCCAGGGCGGCGGGGTTGGTGGAATCCAGCTGCAAGGGCAGCTCGCACACGCTTTGGATGGCGCGCACGGCCGCTTCCATCGCCGCAGGCTCGTCTACACCGGGCACACCCACGTTCACATCCAATACAGCCGCGCCCGCGTCCGCCTGGGCCACAGCCTGGGCCAGCACATAATCCATATCGCCGTCGCGGATGGCCTGCTGGAACCGCTTTTTGCCCGTGGGATTGATGCGCTCGCCCACGATGGTAACACCATCCACATTAACGCAGGAAACCGGCGTGCACAAAACGCTTTGGGCCGGGCGCTGCTGTGCCTGCGGGCGGCCCGGCGCGCAGCCCTCGAACACCTTATTCAGCAGGCCGATAAACTCCGGCGTAGTGCCGCAGCAGCCGCCCGCGGCAAACAGCCCCAGCGTGCGGTAAGGCTTCATCTGCAGCGCAAAGGTCTGGGGGCCGATGTCGTAGCCCGAGCCGTCAGCCCGGGGCAGGCCGGCGTTGGGTTTTACAAAGATGGGGTAATCCGCCGGGACAGCGGCCGCCAGGCGCCGGGCCAGCGGAAAGATCTCGGCCGGGCCGAGGCTGCAATTGAAGCCGACGGCGTCGGCCCCCAGCCCCCGGGCCGTGGCCGCGAAGCTCTCGACCGTACAGCCCGTGAACGTGCGGCCGGACGGCTCAAAGCTCATGCTGGCCAGCACCGGCAGATCGCAGGTTTCTTTTACGGCCAGCAGCGCCGCTTTCAGCTCGTACAGGTCGGTAAAGGTTTCCAGGAACACCAGATCCGCGCCGGCTGCGGCGCCGGCCCGGATCTGGCGGGCAAACTCGGCCACAGCCGCTTCCAGCGTTAAGGTGCCGGCCGGCTCCAGCAGCTCGCCCAGCGGCCCCACATCCAGCGCCACCAACGCGCCGTAGGGGGCGGCGGCCCGTTTGGCGCAGGCAATGGCCGCCGGGATGATCTGTTCCGGCGTATAGCCGGTATCGGCCAGCTTTTTGGCCGAAGCGCCAAAGGTGTTGCTGTTGATGACCCGGCTGCCCGCCGCAGCATATCGGGCCTGAATGCTCTCGATGAGCTGTGGATCGGTCAGGTTCAGAAGTTCCGGCTTTTGCCCAAGGCCCAGCCCGGCTGCCTGCAGCATGGCCCCCACGCCGCCGTCCCGCAGGCTGGGGCCGGGTTTGTTAAACAATTCCCTCGCCGGCACAGGTTTGCCCCCTTTTTCGGTATTCACATGTCTCGCGCAGCGCGCAATGCGCGCAGCCCGCGCGGTGGCCGCGCACCGGCTGTTCGCTCACGCCCAGCACTGCCGTGATGCTTTTGCGCGGGGTGAGCAGGTTGGTCGGCCCCACGGTCACCCCCAGCAGCCGGGCGCTGTCCAGCAGGGTGCACAGCAGCGGCTGCACAGCCAGCGGATAATCGCCATAGCCCGGGGAATAGCGGCCGGTCAGGTACAGGCCCCGGGCCGTAAATTCCTGCCGCAGGGCCGCTTCGGCTGCATCGGCCGCAGCTTCGGCCAACGCGCTGGCGGCGGCATCCGCGGCGGCAAGCCGCGCCACATCGCCCACGCCCGCCCGCCGGATGGCAAGGTCCGCCCGCGGCCCCAGCGTTGCCGCCAGAAGCACGGCGTGGCTGCACCCGGCCAGATGGCGGCGGATGTCCGCCCCCTGCAGCAGGCCCTGCACTTCCAGCGCGGGCAGCGCCAGCGACGCGCTGGGCAGGCGCGGCGGCGCGGCTGCAGTCTACGCGCCTGCGAGGCTCTGCAGCAATTCACAGCCCGCGGCCTCGCCCGCGCCCGCGCCAAGATACCGGGCCGCAGTGCGCAGCTCCGCCCTGACTGGCGGCAGATTCCCGGCCCTGGGCCGGTCACAGAAGGTCCCGGATTCCATCATAAACCCTTTGCGCTACGGTAAAGTTGTTCATCGCGTACAGGTGCACGCCGTCAGCGCCGCCCTCAATCAAGTCGCGCAACTGGCGCACGGCGTAATCCACACCCGCGTCAAACAGCGCCTGCTCGTCGTTCTGGTAACGGGCGATCATGCGGGTGAACTCAGCGGGCAGGCTGGCGGACGAAAGCGCCACCGTGCGCTCGATCTGGCTTTTGCGCACGATGGGCATCACGCCCGCCGAGATGGGCACATCCAGCCCCGCCTTGCGCGCACGGTTGACAAAGCGGTAATACTGGTAATTATCAAAAAACAGCTGGCTGAGCAGATGATCCGCGCCGGCTGCCACCTTGCGCTTCAGGCCGTCCAGGTCCTGCTGGACGGTGGCGCTTTCGGGGTGGCCCTCCGGGTAGCAGGCGCCCGCAATGCCAAAGCCCGGCTGGCGGTAGCGGATAAACGCCGTTAAGTCGCTGGCGTGGACAAAATCCGGGCTTTGGGGCCGCAGCGGCGTGGCGTCGCCCCGCAACGCCAGCACATTCTGCACGCCTGTGGCGGCCAATGCCGCCAAGTCGGCGGTCATTTTGGCCTCGTTGGAGCCCATGCACACAAAATGCGCCATCGGCTCGATGTGCAGTTCATTTTTGATGTACGAGGCGATCTCGACCGTGGAAACGCCGCCGGCCGACCCGCCCGCCCCGTAGGTCACGCTGATAAAATCCGGGTTCAGCGCCGCCATCTGGCGCAGCGTGGCCTGCATTTTGGGGTAATTTTCCGTCTGTTTGGGCGGGAAGCATTCGATCGAAAACACACACTTTTTGCTCTGATACAGCTCGCTTAACTTCACAATAAGGCCCCCTTTTGGGTTTGTTCCTTGCTATCTTAACACATTTTGGCGGCATTGCAACCGGATTTTCCCAGTAAATCACTATGTTTTTTGCAAAAAAGAAAACGCCGCGCTCCGCAGCGTTCTCCGTCAATGCCGTTTATGCAGCAGCTTTTGCACCCGCGCGCGCATGGCCTGCTGCCGCGCCTGCGTCGCCGCTAAGTCGGCCTGCCAGGCGC
>CAMFSB010000104.1 GCA_945982465.1 uncultured Faecalibacterium sp.
GTCGTTCAGACCCGTCACCGCGCCGGAGGGTTTTTCCAGCAGATAGGCGCCGATGGCCTTTTTGTTGTACACCAGCAGCACCGCGTAGCTTTCGGTCTCGCCATTGCTGCGGGCGGGCACCAACGCCAGCCATTTTTCCACGGTCTTGCCCTTGTATTTGGTCAGGTCCATGCCGCTTTGCGCCACCAGTGTGTTAAAGGCCGAAAAGCTGTCGTCCCATTTGCGGGGGATCTTGACCTTGTCGGCCGAAATACTGGCTGCGTCCACCTCCAGCCCGTAGCCGGTAAAGTAGCCGGCAATGTCCTGGGTGGATTCGATCTTCACCGCAGCGGAGGTGCCCGCCGTGACCGCCTGCGTGCCCACATAGCGGCCGGCCGCCGCCGCGCCCACCAGCACTGCCGCGCACAGTGCCACCACGCCCAGCCGCCGCAGGCCGGTTTTTCCCAATGTGATCATAAACATACGCTGCTGCCTCCCCGTGCCCACGGGGCTTTTGCGGGCCGCCCTGGCTGCCTGCCGCGGTAAAGCGCCGCCGCGCCCCGGGAATTCTGGTACCCGCGTCTGCGGCCGTTGTCGGCGTGGGCACAGCCGCTTGCGCACGGGTGCGCGCCGCATTATAATAAAACTGACTTTTGCCCCGCGCCGGGCGGCGTTTGTCAAAAAACTTCCGCAAAAGATTCATGCAATCTTCACGATTTCTGCGTTACTATAGAATGGTATGATACGTTTTATCTTATAGGGAGGGATGCTCTATGGCCAATATCCTGATCGTGGACGACGAGCCGCGCATCCGCGAACTGATCCGGGAGCATTTGCAGCACGGCGGCTTTGCCTGCGAGGAGGCCACCGATGGTTCGGCGGCGCTGGCCCAGCTGTCCAAGGGCGGGTTCGATCTGGTGATTCTGGACATTATGATGCCGTTTATGGACGGCATGACCTGCCTGCGCGAAATGCGCGCGCGCAAGATCGCCACCCCGGTCATCATGCTGACGGCCCGCGGCGAGGAATACGACAAGCTGGCCGGGCTGGAAAGCGGCGCCGACGATTATGTGGTCAAGCCGTTTTCGCCCCGGGAGCTGGTGGCCCGGGTGCGGGCGGTGCTCAGCCGCACCATGCCCAAGGGCGGCGCCGGGGCCGAAACGCTCAGCTTTGACCGGCTTGTCATCAACACCGCCAGCCACAGCGTGCGGGTGGACGGGCAGGAAGTGAGCCTGACGCCCAAGGAGTTTGACCTGCTGGTGTTTCTGGCGTCCAACCGGGGGCTGGCGCTCAGCCGCGAAAAGATTTTGCAAAAGGTGTGGAACTACGACTATTTCGGCGAGGACCGCACCGTAGACACCCATGTCAAAATGCTGCGCAGTCACCTGGGCCCCTGCCGCGATTACATCGCCACCGTGTGGGGCATCGGCTATAAATTCGACCCCGACGCCAAGCGCTGACCGCGCGCCGCTTTGCGGGCGGCGCGCTCAGGCCGTACCCTGCCGTGTACCCTGCCGCGGCAGGGCGTTGTTTTTGTGCGCGGCGCACCGCGCAAAAGAGGAGGATCTGTCCCTTGATCAAGTTTTCCCGCAGCGACCCGCAGCCGCCCCGGCGCGAGCGCACCGCCCGGCTGCATTTGAGCATCCGCACCCAGCTGATGCTGTTTTTGTGCGCCATGAGCCTGTTTTTGCTGGGCTTTGTGTGGTTTTTGACCTCGCGGATGCTGCAGCCGCAGTACAACGAGCACATTTACAACAAGCTGAACGCCCAGCTCAGCACGCTGGTGGGCATGATGGACAGTGCCATTGCCGACGGGCAGACGCTGTCGTCCCGGTGGTGGAACGAGCTGGTGCTGAACGCGGAGTTCTGGGGCCAGGGCGGCACACTGGACACTGCCATCCGCAGCGGGCAGCTGGCCGTCTCCAGCTTTTGCGTGGATATTTCGGACTCCACGCTGCGCAACATCGTGCTGGTGGAAAACCTGTACCCCTGCCTGATGCACGAGGGCACCTACAACAGCTTTGGCGCGGCGGCCCAGTCCAGCCGGGATTCCACGGTGGCCATCCGCCTGCGGCAGGAATGCTTCAAGGGCGGCCGGCTGTACAAGGTCATTTCCACCTCCAGCGGCACGCGGCAGATGGTGGTAGGCCGCACCACGGCCGACGGCGCGTATGTGGTGCTGCTTTCGGCCAATCTGGCCCAGGTAGGCGAGGCCTCCACCGTGCTGATGCAGATCCTGCCCGCCATCGCCTGCGGGCTGTTTGTCACCGCCATGCTGGCGGCGTGGCTGTTCAGCCGGTGGTTCACCCAGCCGCTGACCCGGCTTTCGGCGGCGGCGCGGCGCATGGCCAAGGGGGATTACACTGTCCGGGTGGACAGCGCCGGCCGCAGCGACGAGCTGGGCGAGCTGGCCCGCGACTTCAACTATATGGCCCGCGAGGTGCAAAACGCCGCCCAGCTGCAGCGGGAGCTGCTGGCCAATGTTTCGCACGACCTGCGCACGCCGCTGACGCTGATCAAGGGCTACGCCGAGACCGTGCGCGATCTGACCGGCGACGACAAGCAAAAGCGCGATGAACAGATGAACATCGTCATTGACGAGACCGACCGGCTGAGCACGCTGGTCAACAGCGTGATGGAGCTGAGCAAGGTGTCCAGCGGGGCCGAAAAATGCGAGCGCGTGCGCTTTGACATGGGCCAGCTGTGCGAGGAGGTGGCCGAGCGCTACGATGCCGTGTGCGCCCAGAACGGCTGGACGCTGCGGCTGGAACTGCCCGCCGGCGCGCCGCTGCCGGTGTACGCCGACCCGGCCATGATGGAACGGGTGCTGCACAACCTTTTGGGCAACGCGATGCACCACATCGGGCCGGACGGCGTGTTCGTGCTGCGGGTGCAGCCCGTGCCCGAGGGCGGCTGCCGCGTGGAGGTGGAGGACCACGGCGCGGGCATCCGGGCCGACGAGCTGCCCTATCTCTTCGACCGGTATTACCGCAGCCGTTCCGACGCGGGCAAGGCGGGCACCGGGCTGGGGCTGTCCATCACCAAGGCCATCTTCCAGCAGCATGGCTTCCGCTTTGGCGTGGACAGCACGGTGGGCAAGGGCACCACGTTCTGGTTTTTGATGACGCCTGCCCCGGCCGCCCCTCTGCCGAAGGGCCAGAAGCCCGGTAAGCCGCCCCGGCCCGGCAAGGCCGCCAAAGCCGATCAACTCCCCGGCAAGGCCGGAGTCCCCGATAAGCCCTGACCGGGGCGCCCTGGCGCAAAAACGCCCGGCCGTTTTTCCAACAGCGGAGCAGCCGCTTTTATACCGCACAAACACAGCGCCGCCCGGCGGGGGCCAGTACCCCGCGCCGGGCGGCGCTGTTTGTGTATGCGGCCCGCGGCCGCCTCAGTCCACGTCCTTGGTGGCCACCACGTCCACCCCGGTGCCCGCCGCGTCGGCCAGCACCACATCCCCGATGCGCACCGGGGCGCATACGGTCACAGCCCGCAGCGCCCGCACCACATCGAACATCCGGCCCTTGGGCACGTCGGCGCGGGTCTTGCAGGGCACCGTCGGCGCCCCGCTGCGCGCGCCGGCAACGCGCACCGTGGTGGTTACGATGCGGGTGGGGTTTGTGACCTCCTTGCGGGCATAGGCTTCGCCCCGGGGGCAGGTGTTGCCCGCCACCGCCGTCACCCGGCCGTCTTCCAGCGTCACCGTGACCGGGCAGCCCAGCGGGCAGCCAATGCAGGTCAGCTCCTGTGTTTGCTTTGCCATCGCTTACGCCTCCTCTACCCGGATCTCGATCGTTTGCAGCGCGGGGTGTGCGTCAAACAGGGCTTTGCTCAGCAGCACCTGTTCCATCTCGCCGGGGGCCATCACGGGCCGGCGGCGGCCAGCGACGCGCTCGCCGTCAAAATACACATTGACGCACTTGTTTTTCAAAACGCCGCCCACGCGGAAGCGCACGGTCAGCGCCTTGCCCACCCGGGCCGGGTCCACGGTGCGGGGCACGGTGTAGCGCGGCCCGCCCGCGGTGCGGATGGGCACGGCCCGGCCGCTACGCTCCACCGGGCAGCCGGCGGCCACATACGCGGCGGCGGCCCGGCCCGCGGCGGCGGCCTCCTCGCTCACATAGTCCACCAGGTCGTGCACATGCAGCACGTTGCCCGCCGCAAACACGCCGGGGATGCTGGTTTCCAGGCTTTCGTTCACTACGGGGCCGTTGGTGGCCGGGTCGATGGCCACGCCCATCTTGCGCGAAAGCTCGTTTTCGGGGATCAGCCCGCACGACAGCAGCAGCGTGTCGCAGGCATAGTGCTCCTCGGTGCCGGGGATGGGTTTGTTGTGTTCGTCCACCTGCGCCAGCGTAACGCCGGTAAGCCGCTGCTTGCCCTGGATGTCCACCACGGTGTGGCTCAGCTTCAGCGGAATGCCAAAATCGTCCAGGCACTGCACAATGTTGCGCTTGAGCCCGCCGGAATAGGGCATCAGCTCGGCCACGGCCAGCACTTCGGCGCCCTCCAGCGTCAGGCGGCGGGCCATGATCAGGCCGATGTCGCCGCTGCCCAGGATGACCACCCGGCGGCCGGGCAGATAGCCCTCGCAGTTCACCAGCCGCTGGGCTGTGCCCGCCGAGTACACGCCCGCCGGCCGGTAGCCCGGAATGTTCAGCGCGCCGCGGCTGCGCTCGCGGCAGCCCATGGCCAGCACCACAGCCCCGGCCTGCACTTCAAACAGGCCGTCGGTGCGGTTCATGGCGGTAACGGTGCGCCCGGGCGTGATATCCAGCACCATGGTACCCAGCCGGTACTCGATGCCGCGCTGTTTTACCTGTTCGGCAAAGCGGGCGGCGTACTCCGGCCCGGTCAGTTCCTCCTGAAAGGTATGCAGGCCGAAGCCGTTGTGGATGCACTGGTTCAGAATGCCGCCCAGCTGGCCGTCGCGCTCCAGGATCAGAATGCCGTGCGCGCCTGCGTCGCAGGCAGCCACGGCCGCGGCCAGGCCCGCCGGCCCGCCGCCGATGATCACAATGTCATAACGCTCCATGCTCCGTCCCCCTTTTGCTCACAGGCTGTCCTTGGTCTGGCCCACGATCAGGCGGGACGCGCCGCCCGCCTTGGTCACGGCGCTCTGGTCCACGCCCAGCTCCCGGGCCAGCAGCTCCATCACGCGGGGGCTGCAAAAGCCCGCCTGGCACCGGCCCATGCCGGCGCGGGTGCGGCGCTTGACGCCGTCCAGGCTTTTGGCCCCCAGCGGGCGGCGGATGGCGTCCAGGATCTCGCCCTCGGTAACGGTCTCACAGCGGCAGACCACGCTGCCGTAGGCCGGCTCGCGCAAAATCAGCGCGGCGTATTCCTCCCGGCTCAGGGTCCTGGGGTCCAAAACGCCTTTGCGCCGGGCGATGAAATCCGGCTTTTCGGCCAGGGAAAGCTTTGCGCGCAGCAGCCCGGCCACCAGCGTGCCGATGGCCGGCGCTGACGACAACCCCGGCGATTCGATGCCCGCGCAGTCAAAAAAGCCGGGCGCGTCCGCCGCTTCGCCGATGATAAACTCGTGGCCGTCCTCATGGGCGCGCAGGCCCGCAAAGCTGGTGATCACCTGCCGGATGGGCAGATCCTTCATCATGGCGGCAGCCTTGGCGGTCAGCTCGGAAAGGCCCGCGGCTGTGGTGTTGGTGCCCTCGCGGTCATTGATGTCGATGGCGGTGGGGCCCACGATGGTGTTGCCGTGCACCGTGGGGCTGACCAGCACGCCCTTGCCGTACTTGCCCGGCAGCTGGAACACCGTGTGCCGCGCAAAGCCGCCGGTGGTTTTATCCAGCAGGCAGTAGTCGCCCCGGCGCGGCGTGATATGCAGCTTTTGGGCCGACACCTGATTGTGCAGCACGTCGGCGTACACGCCTGCCGCGTTGACCACGGCGCGGGTACGGATGGTCTCCTCCTTGCCGCCCACGCGCACCTGCACGGCCCAGCCGCCCGCTTCGGGCGCAAGGGCGGTCACTTCGGTGTCAAAGCGGAACTCCACGCCGTTGGCGGCGGCGTTTTCGGCCAGCGCGATGGTCAGCCCAAACGGGCACACGATGGCGCCGGTGGGGGCGTACAGTGCCGCCACCGCCGTGTCGGCCGCGTTCGGTTCCAGCGCGCGCAGCGCGGCCGCCTACAGGTTGGGGCGGCCCTGCGAGGCGAGGGCCAGTAGGTTGGGGAAATGGGGGGGCAGTGCGGTGCGGGAGGGGTGGCTCGTG
>CAMFSB010000105.1 GCA_945982465.1 uncultured Faecalibacterium sp.
AGTGCTGAAGATCCACCACCCCGAGCAGAGCACCGCCCAGCTGGAAAAGCGCGTGGACGAAATGATGGAGCTGGTGGGCATCCCCGCCAACCGCAAGGTGGAATACCCCCATCAGTTCTCCGGCGGCATGAAGCAGCGCATCGTCATCGCCATCGCGCTGGCGTGCGAGCCCAAGCTGATCCTGGCGGACGAACCCACCACCGCCCTGGACGTGACCATTCAGGCGCAGATGCTGGGCCTGATCAACGAGCTGCAGGAAAAGCTGAACACCGCCATGATCCTGATCACCCACGACCTGGGCGTTGTGGCCCAGACTTGCGAAAAGGTCATGGTCATGTACGCCGGCGAGGCCATCGAGTACGGCTCGGCCGCGGATATTTTCGAAACCACCCAGCGCCATCCCTACACCCAGGGCCTGTTCAACGCCATCCCCAAGCTGGATCAGGAGACCCGGCGCCTTGAGGCCATCGACGGCATGATGAGCGACCCCACCAAAAAGATCGAGGGCTGCCGCTTTGCCGACCGCTGCAAGTACGCCACCGAGGCCTGCAATCGCAAGCAGGAAAGGGTGGAGGTCACCCCGGGCCACTTCATCCGCTACAATCGCGCAACGCCCGAAAAGCAGTGAAGGAGGACAAGATGGAAGATAAGGTTTTGATCGAGGCCAAAAACCTCAAAAAGTATTTCAAGGCCGGCAAAGGCCAGCTGCACGCCGTGGATAACGTCTCCTTTACCATCAAAAAGGGCACCACGCTGGGCGTGGTGGGCGAATCCGGCTGCGGCAAATCTACGCTGGGCCGCGTGCTGCTGCGCCTGCACGACGCCACCGACGGCCAGATCCTTTACAACGGCACCGACATCACCCATATGAGCGCCAAGGAGCTCAAGCCCCTGCGCACCAAGATGCAGATGATCTTCCAGGACCCGTCCGGCTCGCTGGACCCGCGCCAGAGCGTCAAGGACCTGATCGGCGAACCGCTGAAGATCTACAAGGTCTGCAAGACCCGCGAAGAGTACGACGCCAAGATCGCCGAGATCATGAAAACTGTCGGCCTGGACGAGCGCTACGCTGAAAGCTTCAGCCATGAGTTGGACGGCGGCCGCCGCCAGCGCATCGGCATCGGCCGTGCGCTGGCCATGGACCCCGAGTTCATCGTCTGCGACGAGCCGGTTTCCGCTCTGGACGTGTCGATCCAGGCGCAGATCCTCAACCTGCTGATGGATCTGCAGGACGAAAAGGGCCTGACCTATGTGTTCATCACCCACGACCTGAGCGTGGTCAAGCACATCAGCCACGAGATCATGGTCATGTACCTGGGCCAGTGCGTGGAATATGCCAAAACGGACGATCTGTTCGCAAAGCCCATGCACCCCTACACCAAGGGTCTGCTGGACGCTGTGCCCATCCCCAGCCTGAAGGCCAAAAAGCTTTCGACCCAGGTGATGCGCGGCGAACTGACCAGCCCCATCGACCCGGCCCCCGGCTGCCGCTTTGCGGCCCGCTGCCCCTACGCGACGGACGCCTGCCGCGGCGCGGATATCCCGCTGAAGGAAGTGGAGCCCGGCCATTTTGTAAGCTGCACGCGCTATTAAGCTATTGAATGCAAAGGAGCATATTGTATGACCGATGAAGAACGCGCGGCTGCACAGGCCGCTACGGAGCAGCGCATGCGCGAGGCCCTTGCGGAGGTGCAAAAGCAATTTGACGCCGAGCCGCCCCGCGGCGCCGTATACGACTGCACCATCGAGGAGATCATGCTGCCCATGTCGGACGGCGTGCGGCTGTACACGCTGGTCTATAAGCCGGTGGGGCCGGCCAGCTTCCCGGTGCTGATCCAGCGCAGCTGCTATCCCATGCAGATGGAACTGTATAAGATCTACGGCCGGGAGCTGACCCGCCGCGGCTATGGCTATGTGGTGCAGATCTGCCGCGGCACCGGCGCCAGCGAGGGCGAATGGGAGCCGAACGTCAACGAACGGCGCGACGGCATCGACACGCTGCAGTGGCTTAACGACCAGCCCTGGGCCGAGAGCATCGGCTACTTTGGCGCCAGCTATCTGGCGCTGACCGGCTGGGCCATCGCCGACGCGCTGCCGCCCAAGGTCAAGGGCATGATGCTGACCGTGTACGGCACCGACCGCTTTAAGTCCGCCTACGAAAAGGGCCTGTTCCGCCACGACGTGCTGACCGGCTGGGCCATGATGAATGCCGGCCGCCCTGTGGAGGCCGACTATCTGGAAAGCTGCCGCTACCGCCCCCACGCCCAAGTGGACAGCGCTCTGTGGGGCGGCCGGCTGGAGTGGTACCAGGACTGGATCCACGCCACCCACCGCACCGATGCTTACTGGCAGCAGGGCTGGTGGAAGCAGCTTGCCGAGATCCCGGCCCGCACCACGGTGCCCATTTACATTGTGGAAGCCTGGTACGACCATCACTTCGGCAGCGCCATCAACACTTATGCTGCCCTGAGCGAGCAGGCCAAAGCCCACAGCTGGCTGGACATCGGCTGCTGGAACCATATGTCCGCCCCCTGCATCGAGTGGGGTGAGCAGAAGCATCTGGAAAACGGCGACGTGCACCGGGTGCTGGAATGGTTCGACCTGCTGCTGCGCCAGAACCGCCTGCCCGAGCCGCGGGTGCGCACGTATGTGATGCGCGAGGACGCCTGGCAGACGCTGCCCGCCTGGCCCCCCGCCGTGGACGAGGTGCAAAAGCTGTACCTGAACGCCGGGCAGACGCTTTCGGCCGCGCCGGGCACGCCGGGCGAATCGTGCGGGTTCTGCTATGACCCGCAGAATCCCTGCCCCTCGCACGGGGCCGAGAGCGTGCTCACCACCATCACCGAGGCCGGCAGCCTGAAGCAGGCCGAGCCGGGCAGCCGGCCGGACGTGCTCAGCTTTATCAGCGAGCCGCTGGCGCAGCCCCTGCCCATCTGCGGCGCGATCCGCGTGCATCTGCGCGCGGCCACCGACGGCGAGGACACCGCCTTTACCGCCAAGCTGATGGAGGTGTTTCCGGACGGCAGCGCTTACAACATCCGCGGCAGCATCACCACCATTGCGGCCGACCTGCCGCAGGGCCAGGCCTATACGCCCGGCCCGCCGGTGGATCTGTGCGTGGACATGTGGGACATGGTGTGGACGGTACAGCCCGGCAGCCGCCTGCGGTTGGATGTCTCGTCGTCCGACTTCCCGCAGTACGCGGTGCACAGCAACTACGCGGGCGTGTGGTCCGAACAGCCGCGCACCCGCACGGCGCAGCAGACTGTCTTTCTGGACGAGGGCAGCTATGTGGAGCTGCCGCTGAAGCGCTGAAAATGAGAGCAGCCCCGCAGGGAACACTTGCATTGCCGGCGTTGTTGTTGTAGTATCATAGAAAAACCGCTGAAAATTGAAGCAAACGAATGGGGATCCTGTGTCTTTGGCCCGTGCACCGCTGCGGTGTCAGGCCGGGCACAGGATTCTTTTTTAAGGAGGATCTTTATGGAAAACACCGAAGCAGCGCTCCGCCTGCAGTTCATGCAGGAACGTTCCCGACAGGAAAAGCAGGATAAAGTCAAGAGGTTCCGCTATCTGAACCGCTATGTGCAGAAAGGCAAGATCGTGTTTGCGGGTTCCAGCCTGATGGAGCAGTTCCCGCTGTATGAGTTTTTGCAGGATGAGGGTCTGCCCTGCACGGCCTATAACCGGGGCGTGGGTGGCTTTACCACCGAGGAATTTGCCCAGGCGCTGGAGGAATGCGTGCTGGCGCTGGAGCCGGCGCATCTGTTTTTGAACATCGGCACCAACGACCTGAACGGGCCGGGCTACGACCGGGAGGCCATGCTGGCCCGCTACGAGGAAATTCTGCGCAGGATCCGCGCCCGTCTGCCGCAGGTAAAGCTGTATCTGCTGGCCTATTACCCGGTAAACCCGGCCGCGCAGTGTGCGCAGATCCCGGCGCTGCAAAATCTGTTCAACTGGCGCACCAACCAGCGCATCCGCGAAGCCAGCGAGGGCGTGCGCGCCCTGGCCGAAAAGTTCGGCGCACAGTTTTTGGACCTGAACGGCCCGCTGACCGATGAGCGCGGCAACCTGAAAGAGGAATTTACCATCGAGGGCATGCATATGTACGCAAACGGCTACCGCCCTGTGCTGGAGGGCCTGTTGCCGGTTTTGCGGCAGATCCCCCGCAGCGAGGGCGGCCTGCTGGACATACGGCAGAAAGGATGATACAATGAACCAGTATCTGGTGTTGGATTTTGGCGGCACCTTTACAAAGTACGCTTTGATGGACCAAACGGGCGTTGTGCTGCGCCGCGGCAAGGTGGCTTCGGCCTGCGGCAGCATGGAGCAGATGCTGGCCAGCGTGGCGCCTTTGCGGGAGCAGTTTGCCGGGCAGTACGAGGGCGTTGCGGTGTCCATGCCCGGCCGCATCAACACGCGCACCGGCATTGCCCACACCGGCGGGTTCTTTACCTTTGTGAACGACGCGCCGGTGCAGCGCGCGCTGGAAGAAGTGTTCAGTGTGCCGGCCACCATTGCCAACGACGGCAAATGCGCCGCCAACGCCGAAGCCTGGAGCGGCGCGCTGGCCGACGTGGAGGACGGCGCGGTGATCGTGCTGGGCACCGGTACAGGCGGCGGCATCGTGCTGGGCCATCAGGTGCGGCTGGGCTGCACGTGCGGGGCAGGGGAGTTGTCGTTTCTGGCGGCGGACCTGCTTACCCTGCAGGACGGCATCCCATCGCTGGATGTGAACTTCCGGTCGATCTGGGCGGATACCATGTCTGCCAACGGCCTGCTCAAGCTGTACGGCATACAAAAAGGGCACGATGGCCCACTGCCCGGCGTGGACGGCCTGGCCTTTTTTGCGGCCTACGACAGCGGCGAGCAGGAGGCGGCCGCCGCGCTGGAAGCCTTTGGCCGGTATGCGGCAGCGGGCATCTACTCGATGCAGGCTGTGCTGGATGTGCAGCGCATCGCCATCGGCGGCGGCATCAGCGCGCGGCCGGAGGTGACGCAGGTCATCCGGCAGAGTTTGGACCGACAGTACGCGGTGATGCCGTTTACCGCGTTCGGCAAGCCGGAGGTGGTGACCTGCCGCTATGGCAGTGACGCCAATCTGATCGGCGCGCTGGCGTTCCATCTGGAGCGCACTGGCGTCGCCCTGCACCCGAACCACTGAAAAAACAACGGCAAGACAGCACAGGAGGAAAACATGGCGACGGTATGGATCGTTATGCGGCAGACACTGCTGATGTTCGTGTACATGGGCGCGGGCGTCGTGCTCTTCAAAAAAGGGCTTATCACCAAAGAGGGCAGCCGATCCCTGGCGAACCTGCTGCTGTATCTTGTGCTGCCCTGCGTGCTGATCAAATCGTTCTGCGTGGAGCGCACGCGCGAAAACATCACCGCCCTGCTGATCAGCTTGGGCGCGGCGGCGGTCATTCTGTTGCTGGCCATTGTGGTTTCGCGGCTGATGTTTCACGCCTCGCCCATCGATAACTTCAGCACGTCCTTTTCCAACGCGGGCTTTATGGGCTTCCCGCTGGTCACGGCGGTGCTGGGCAGTGACGCGGTGTTCTACGCCGCGGGCTTTGTGGCGCTGCTCAACGCGCTGCAGTGGACCTACGGCCAGGTGCTGCTTTCGGGCGACCGGCGGCATGCCTCGCCGGCCGGCGTGATCAAAAACCCGCTGGTGGTGTCGCTGATCGCGGGGCTTGTGCTGTTTTTCACCGGCCTGCCGCTGCCCGGCCTGGCGCAGAGCGCCCTGCAGGCCGTGGCGGGGCTGAACTCTCCGCTGGCCATGATCATTCTGGGCGTGTACCTGGCCCAGACCAAATTTTCCGAGTTGTTCACCCAGCCGCGGCTGTACGGCGTGTCGGCGGTGCGCCTGGTGCTGATCCCCGTGCTGACGGCCCTGCTGCTGCGGCTGCTGCCCGACAGCTACGACACGCTGCGCACCACCCTGCTGATCGTGGCCAGCGCCCCGGTGGGCAGCAACGTGGCGGTGTACGCCCAAAAGCTGGGCAAGGACTACGCCTACGCTGTCCGCCTTGTGTGCCTGAGCACGATTTTGTCCATCCTCACCATGCCGGTGCTGGTGGCGGTGTTCTGCGGCGGGTAAGCGGGCCGCCCGCCTTTTGTAAAGAAGTGTTCCGTTCCGGCCGCTTTGGCCGATGCGCAGGCAA
>CAMFSB010000106.1 GCA_945982465.1 uncultured Faecalibacterium sp.
TTGAGTGACCGAACGGCGACACCGCTGTGTCCAAAACTGCAACGCAAGCCATGCCGGCCGAGAAAAACTTCTTCCAGACTTTTGGGGAAGCTTTTGCAAAAGGCGATATCTTTACCAAAGTTTCGTTCCTGGTATGGGGTCTTGGCTATATCGGTCACGGCCAGCTGATGAAAGCGCTCCTTGTCACCCTCGTGGAGGGTCTGGGGCTTTACTTCCTGGCATTTTACGGTGCGCCGAACCTTGCCAAATTCGGTACGCTGGGCACTATCAAAATGGAGATGGTGTTCGACGTTACGACGATGAAAAACGTCGTGAACAATTACGATAACTCCTTCGAGATCCTGCTGATGAGCATGATCTACTTGAACGAAAAGTTCTATGTCACGCGGCTGACCCTGCCGGTGCTGGGCGTTGTGGTATTTACCATCGTGCCGCTGTTCATCCTGATTGCGGTCGCGTTTACGAACTATGACCAGCAGCACATGCCGCCCAGCACGCTGTTTACCTGGGTGGGCATCACCAACTTCAAATCGCTGTTCGCCAATTCGCTGTCCATCACGTTCGGCTATTCGTTCGGCAAGGTGCTGAGCTGGACGCTGATCTGGGCGTTCTTTGCCACCTTTACCACCTACTTCGGCGGTATCTTCATGGCAATGTTCGTCAACAACAAAAACACCAAGTGGCCCAAGCTGTGGCGCACGCTGTTCATGGTGTCCATCGCGGTGCCCCAGTTCGTCACGCTGCTGCTGGTGCGCAACTTCTTTGCGGATTCCGGCATCATGAACACCATGATGGCCAACGCGGGCGTCACCGGCCTTTTGCAGTCGCTGGGCCTGGTCAGCAAGAGCATCAACTACATTCCGTTCCTCACCGACCCGGTGTGGGCCAAGATCACCATCATCGTGATCAATATCTGGATCGGCGTGCCCTACCAGATGCTCATTGCCACCGGCGTTTTGATGAACATCCCCAACGACATGCTGGAGGCATCCCGCATTGACGGTGCCAACCCCGTGCAGCAGTTCACCCGCATCACGCTGCCGTACCTGTTCGCCGTTACCGGCCCCAATCTGGTCACCGACTTTGTCAAGAACATTAACAACTTCAATGTTATCTACCTGCTGACGCAGGACGTGTACATCACCACCGACCAGGCTCTGGCTTCGTCCAGCGCCAAGGAGATCGACCTGCTGGTGACCTGGCTGTTCCGCCTGACGCAGGAATACTACAACTACAAGATGGCCGCCGTTATCGGCATTATGGTATTCATCGTCTGCGCGGTGTTTACGGTGGTCTGCTTTGGCTTCATTAACCGGAAGGAGGCGACGTTCGCATGAGTACCGCTACTGCTGCTATGTCCAGCGCGGAACAGCTCAGACGGGGCCGTATCCGCAAGACCGTGAACCTGGTCATCCGCCATGTGATCCTGGCGCTGCTGTCGTTCATCTGGCTGGTGCCCATTTTCTGGCTGCTGGTCACCTCGTTCTCCACCGACAAGGGCATCAACTTCAAGACCTTCTTCCCGGCAGGATACACGCTGTGGAACTACTTCGCCATCCTGTTCCAGTCCGACAGTGTGGCCCAGTTCCCCCGCTGGATCATGAACACCCTGATCGTGGCCTGCTTCAACTGCGTGATCTCCACCTGCTTTGTGCTGATGGTGGCCTATGCCATGAGCTGCTGCCGGTTCAAGGGCCGCAAACTGCTGCAGAACCTGTCGGTCACCATCAACCTGTTCCCGGGCGTGCTGGCCATGATCGCCGTGTACTTCGTTTTGAAGAACCTGGGCCTGACCAACAGCTACGCCGGCCTGATCATGGTATACGCTGGCTCTTCGGGCCTGGGCTACCTGATCTGCAAGGGCTTCTTTGATACGGTGCCGGTCTCGCTGCGCGAAGCCGCCAAGCTGGACGGCGCCTCGGAAGCGCGCATCTTCTTCCAGATCGTCATCCCCATGTCCAAGCCCATCCTGGTGTACACCATCATCAACTCGTTCATGGTGCCCTGGACCGACTTCGTCATGGCCAAGATGATCCTGAACTCCGGTGTTTCCACCGACTGGACCGTAGCCATCGGCCTGTACAATATGTTGGATCGCGTGCTGATCAACAGCTACTTCTCCCGTTTCTGCGCAGGCGGCGTGCTGGTCAGTATCCCCATCTCCATTCTGTTCGTCGTTATGCAGAAGTTCTATGTGGAGGGCATCACTGGCGGCGCCGACAAGGGCTGATCCACCTGGGCTGCGATGCGGCGGAATATGGGCAAATCGGCCGGCTTGGTGCAACATCTGCCCCGCGGATTGCGGCGTATAAAAGCCATTTTTTGGGTGCGCCCTGAAATAAGTGCGTCAAAAGTCCATAATTTCTGCTGAATATTCGCTTGACCCAAAAGGGCCTGTTCCGTATGATGTTCCCGAAAGCCCGCAGACAGACCGTGGCTGTGTTGCCGCAGGCTTGTTTGCGGGCTTTTTCCGGGAATTTTGCCTGCAAGTTTTCCCCGAAACAGGGGCCTCACGATCTGTTTTCCTTGAAAGGAAGGTAGTATGCAAGACCAATTCATCATCAACATCATCCACCGCCCCGAAATGGTGCCGGAATACGCCGAAAAGGTGACCGGCCAGGGCAAGGCGGAGGATCTGGGCCGCAAGGCGCTGCTCACCGAAAGCCTGGATATCTTTAAGACCCAGCAGGCTGCCGCCCACAAAAACGGCCTGAAAACCACCATCCAGATGACCTACGCCAGCCTGTTCAACAGCGAGGCCGTGGCGCTGGCCAAGCACGACCACGAGGTCTACGGCGACGAGATCGCCACCACGCTGCTGGGCCTGCCCTGCGAGCAGTTTCGTGAAAAGTACAAGACCAAGGACTTCTGCATCTGGATGTTCGATATGGAAACCAAAAAGAGCATCGTGGACGACGTGTTCGGCAAGTTCTACGAGTGCTTCGGTTTCTACCCCGAATCCACCGGCAGCTATTACATGGACGCCGACCTGATCAACTACATCAAGGAAAAGTACCCCATGGTCAAGTGCGCCGTGGCCACCTGCTGGGAGGAAGGCCCCAAGGCCTACCACACCTGCAACAACAGTTGGTACACCTTTATGGACGGCGGCCCCTGGGCGCCCTGGATCCCCAGCAAGGTGAACACCCACGCGCCCGCCGCCAACGAGCAGGAGGACAGCGGCATCGTGGCCATCCCGCATCTTTCCCGCGACCTGATGGCCTGCTACGACGGCAATGGCTCCAACTTCGGCACCCACCCGCAGAACGTGCTGCGCGGCATGCTGTACACCCCTGGCCAGTTCGGCCCCGACGGTACCTACAGCGGCCAGAGCTACCCGTACCTGTATAACCTGATCGACCAGTACCGCTACCAGGCCAAGTTCAACAACGGCTACGCCTACAATATGCAGTTTGTCGGCCCGGGCTGGATGAACAAGATGGGCCGCTGGGAGGCGCCTTATGAATTGCTGCTGGCCAGCTACGAAGACGGCTGCAAATACTATGGCGAGCTGAAAAAAGAGGGCAAGCTGGTGGATATGACCATGAGCGAATTTGCCGACTACTACCGCCAGAAAAAGCATTACACCGAGCCGGAGTGCGCGCTGTGGCGCGATATCGTGTATGGCTCCGACAAGCAGCTGTTCTGGTACTGCGACCCCTACATGCGCGCCTGCGTCAACATGGACCAGGGCGGCGCCATCGTGGACCTGCGCCCCTACGCGGCCAAGCTGGAATGGAAGATCGGCATCGGTACGCCCCATGTGCAGGAATGCGCCTATCCCTTCCTGATGCAGGAAAAATACCGAGCCGGCTACTTCACCCACTACGCGGGCGAGGGCACCGTGCGCAGCGCCAAGATCTGCCATAACGGCGAGGAAGTGGACCTGTGCCTGTGCCGCACCAAGGCGCATTTTTCCGAAGAGGATATGGGCGATGGCAAAAAGGCCCGCAAGCTGACGCTGGACCCGGTGGAGATCAAGTTTGCTGACTGCAGCCTGAAACTGCAGACCGTGATCACCTTTGCCGAGGGCGAAAGCGACATCAAGATCGAGCGCAACATCCTGGAAATGAGCGACCCGGACGCCGTGGTGACCATCAACGAATACATGGTGGCCTGCTACGGCACCACCGAGTACCCCGAGGATATGAGCAGCGTGCGGCTGTACGCCCACAAGGACGGCGAAGCCAACGAGCTGCTGTACGCCTACAAGTGCCGCGAGTGCGCCGTGCCTGCCGCCGACTGTGTGGAAGCGGTGATCCCGCCCATCAAGACCAGCGTGTCCATCGAGGCCGAGGGCCGCGACGCCGTGGGCTACTACAAAGAGGGCTATGCGTTCAGCCCCATGTTTACGCTGGGTTACACCGGTACGCTGAAAGAGAAGGAGGGCTTTACCACATGGCTCAAGCTGGCAAGGGAAGATTGAATTACCGCTGCCCGTCCTGCTTTATGCGGGATCTGGACATCGACATGTTCTACGACAGCGATAAAAAGGAATACTACTGCATCCGCTGCCAATATACCGGCACCGAGGAGGATGTACTGCAAAAGAACCAGATGGCGCGGTTCCGCTACCGGTTTATCAACAAGCGCTTCTCCATGGATGAATTTGAGAAGTTTGACTGATTGACGGCCGCGGTGTTTTCCGCTATTATCCTATCATGCAAACCAGAGAGGCTGCTCTCTGCGGCAGTGACGCCGCCCCATTTGGACGCAGCGCCCGTTTGGGGCGGCTGTTCTGTGCGGACGGCGTCGCTGCCTTGTCTGGGGCTGTGCGCGGCACAGAACTGAAAACGAAAGGATCAAACGATTCCGATGGAGTTTATCAAAGGTTTTGACATTTCCACACTGGCCGAGGTCGAGCGCTGCGGCGGCAGGTTTTACGACCACGGCGCACAGGGCGACGCATTGGCGATTTTGAAGGCCTACGGGGCCAACTGGGTCCGGCTGCGCCTGTGGAACGACCCCTATACCGCCAAAGGGGAGGAGTACGGCGCCGGCGTGTGCGACCTGCCCACCGTGCTGTCGCTGGCGCGGCGCGCCAAAGTGCTGGGGATGAACTGGCTGCTGGATCTGCATTATTCCGATTTCTGGGCCGACCCGGGCAAGCAGGTGGTGCCCAAGGCGTGGCAGAACCTGGACGAAGCCGGGCTGGAACAGGCCGTGTACCAGTATACCTGCGATGTACTGGCAGCCTGCCGCGCCGCGAATGTGGAGCCGGGCATGGTGCAGGTGGGCAACGAGCTGTCCAACGGCCTGCTGTGGCCCACCGGCCGCACCCCCAACTGGGGCGCGATCTACCGCTATGTGGCGGCGGGCGTGCGCGCCGTGCGCGACGAAGCCCCCAACGCCAAAGTGATGGTGCATCTGGACAACGGCGGCAACCATGTGCTGTATCGCACCTGGTTCGACAACTATTTTGAGCGCGGCGGCGAATGCGACCTGATCGGCCTGAGCTACTATCCGTTCTGGCACGGCACGCTGGAGGATCTGGCCGCCAACCTGAACGACATCGCCCCCCGCTACGGCCGCGACCTGGTGATCGTGGAAACCAGCATGGGCTTTACCCTGGAAAGCTACGGCGCCCAGGAGGCTTTGGCCGACAGCGACCGCAAGGGCGCGGCCACAAAGCCGGAGCTGGCCGCCAAAGCCGGCTTCCCCATGACGCGGCAGGGCCAGGCGGCGGAGCCGGCGGCCCTGCTGCAGGTGCTGCGCGGCGTGCCGGAACACCGCGGCAGGGGCCTGTTCTGGTGGGAGCCGGCGTGGATCCCGGTGCCCGGCTCGGGCTGGGCACGCCGCCCCGGCTGGGAATATGTGCACGAAAAAGGCCCCGGCGGCAACGAGTGGGCCAACCAGGCCCTGTTTGATTTTGAGGGCAACGCCCTGCCCGCCCTGGCCGTGATCCGGGATCATTGACAGAAAAACCGAAGCGAGGTGCAGCGATATGCCGCAGAAGATCAACGTAACGCGCAAAAAGCGGCGCATGCTGGAATTGTCCGGCAGCGCGCTGAAATGGATCGGCCTGGTGCTGACCGGTATGGGCACGTTCAGCGCCGCTGTGCTGCAGCGCGGCGTGCTGCGGCTGGACCGCTACACCAACGAACCCCGGTACGCCGCGCGGGCGCCGGGCCGCGAGCTGTTCGGCGCGGTGCGCGCTCCGGGGGGCGGCCC
>CAMFSB010000107.1 GCA_945982465.1 uncultured Faecalibacterium sp.
TCTGATTCGTGCGGTTTTTTGATATACTCTGCAGTTTTTCCTTGGGTGCTTGACATGGCTGGCACTCCTTGCAAACTCCATTGGGCATCCTTTACCCCATCCGCCGCCGATTTCTCCGGCAGTAAATGGAGGGTACCCCTCAGCATCCTTCTGCATTTGCCATGCGAACGCACAGCAGCATTTCCTCGCGCCGTTTCTCCGCCCCTGCGGGCAGCCGGTAAAGCGGCGCACAAAACCTCATACAAAATCCCCTTCGCTTGTCGCGGTGCGAACGGCGCGCATGAAGTCGATCCATTCTTAACAATATAATAATACGCCCAAATAAAAAATTCAATTAAAAAATTAAAAACTTCTAATTATGTCGTTTTTTCAGCGCAAAATTCAGCACAATGCACAAGCCCCCGCTTTGGATTTGCGCATTTCCCGAAAAATCAGCCTTTCTTTTCCGCCCCGGCGCCGAAGCAGGCGCCCCCTTTGGGGCCAACACGCAAAAGGCGCCTTGTTCCGGAAATCCGGACAGGCGCCTGTTTGTTCACAGGAAATCGCTGCCCGCAACGCTTACAGGCTCGAATCCCGCGCAACCAGCTCAAACGGAACCGTATGGATGCGCCGCTGGGGGGGATTGCCGGCGATCATTTCCAGCAGCAGTTCCACCGCACGCTGTGCAAGCAGCTGGGGCTTGCGGTCGATGGAAGTCAGCCCCGGCTGGGTGAGAACCGACTGCAGGGTATTGTCAAAGGTGACCAGCTTCACGTCCTGCGGCACACGCAGCCCCCGATCCTTCAGCGCAAACAACGCGCCGATCGCCGCCGCTTCGCTGGTGCCCACCACGCCATCCAGCGGAAAGCGGCCCTCCCGCAGAAAGCTGCGCACCAGAATCTCAAATTCCTGCGAGGGCGCTTCCCGGCCGGGGCGCTCCAGAATATAATTCCGGTCTGCGGGGATATGGTTTTCCTCCAGTGCGTCCAGATATCCGCGGGCGCGCTGGTTCCAGCCGGCCGTCTGCCCCTGCACATGGAAGGTCACCAGAAGGATCTTCCGGCAGCCTTTGCGGATCAGATGCTCCGTGGCGCACTTGCCCGCCGCATAATCATCGTTGACCACACAGGGAATCGTCCGTTCCTCGCCCGGGATCCGGTCAATGCACACGACGGGCATCGTGTGCAGCGGAAAATTTTCCGGGAAACCTGCCAGCGGGCTGGCGCACAACACACCATCCACGTGTTTGCCGATCAGGGTGCGGAAGTAGGCTACCTCTTTATCCAGGCGCTCGGCGCTGTTGCAGATCAAAAGGGAATAGCCCTTTTCATACAGCATACTCTCAATATGGTACGCCAGACACGAATAAAACGGATTGTCGATGTTGGGCAGGATCAGGCCAATGGTTTTGGATTTTGCCTCGCGCAGCGTTTTGGCCGCCATATTTCCAATGTAACCATTGGCCTCCAGAACCGCCAGAACCCGCTGCTCGGTTTCGGCAGAATAGCCGCCTTTATGATTCAGAACGCGGGAGACTGTGGCCGTGCTCACCCCGGCGATCTGCGCGATATCCCGGATCGACGGCCCGTTGCCCGGCTGCTGCATACAATATTCCCCCTGCTTTTTATTATTATTTTATTATACGCCCGGCCCGGCAAAATCGCAACCGGCATTCTGCCCTCTATGCCCGGAGCCGGCCCGGCGTTTCTCCATCCGACGTCGTATCAATTCAATTTTCTGCTGCCGCGCCCGGCGCCGACGACAGAGGAGAACTGCGCCTGCCCGCCGGTACCGGAGCACGGTGTCTGCGCGCTTGCTCCGGGGCAGGGGCATCCTTCGATGCTGCGCTCTACCGGTTTTCGACAGACGGTTTGAAAAAGTTTTTTAATTTTCTAAATTTATGTTGACAAGGCAGCCTGATCGTGCTACTTTACAAGTAACGTAAACGATTACTTAACCGCGTGCCCCACACGCTCCATCCGTTCAGAAAGGAAGGCGCCCCATGAAAAACAAGGCCATCGTATTCACCGATGTTCGGAAAGCCGAATATCTGGAGCAGGAGATCAGCGAGACAGCCATCCCTGCGGGAAATGTCCTGATCGAGACGATCTACTCCCTCATCAGTGCCGGCACGGAAACCGCCTGCTTCCGCGGCGTAGAGATCTGGTTCAAGCTGCCGCGCACGCCCGGCTATTCCTGCGTGGGCCGCGTGATCGGCAAGGCCGACGATGTGACCGATCTGGAGGTCGGCGACCTGATTTTCTGCCGCGGCCAACACCAGAAGTATCAGTATGTGGACCTGAAGAGCAATTACTGCAAGCTGCCGGAGGGCATCGACCTGCGGTACGCCCCGTTCGCGCGCATGTTTGCCATCGCGTTCACCTCCATCCGCATGTCCAAAATCGAGCTGGGCGACGATGTTCTGGTGGTCGGCCTGGGGCTGATCGGCAACGGCGCGGCGCAGCTGGCACAGCTTCAGGGCGCCAACGTGGCCGCGATGGACCTGAGCGACGACCGCATTGCGCTGGCCAAGGCCTGCGGCATCCGCCGGGCGATCAATTCCGGCGAAAGCCCGGACATGACCGCCCGCATCCTGGAGCAGCTGGACGGCCGCAAGCCCTCCACCGTGATCGACGCGACCGGCGTGCCGAAGGTGATCGACAAAGCCATTGATTATGTGGCGCCGGACGGCCGGCTGATCCTGCTGGGCAGCCCGCGCGGCGACACCGAGGGCAACATCACCCATTTCCAGCAGCACATTCACCGTTTCCTGCACCGGGTCGAGGTGATCGGCGCGCACGAGCAGATGTGCCCCGCCAAGCAGATGCCCTATGTCAAGCATTCCTGCGAGCGCAACGAGCGGATCTGCCTGGAGCTGCTGCGCGACGGCCGGCTGACGGCGGCGCCGCTGCTGACGCACATGGTGGACCCCGCCGCCGCGCAGGCCGGGTATGCCGAACTGGACCGGGGCAACCCGGATTATGTTGGCGTCCTTTTTGATTGGAGGAAACAGTAATGGCAAAATTGAAAGCAGGCATCATCGGCACCGGCCAGGCCACCGGCATTTCCAAGGCGCATCTGCTGGGCTATCAGGAGTGCGAAAATGTGGAATTCATCGGCGTATACAACCACACCCGCGCCAACGCGGAAAAATGGTGCGACGCGTATGGGCTGGACCATGCGCTGTGCTACGACTCGGCCGACGCGCTGATCGCCGACGCCGACCTGATCAGCATCTGCACCCCCAATTACGCCCATATCGAATATGTGAAGAAGTGCCTGGAGGCCAACACCCATGTTCTGTGTGAAAAGCCGATCAGCACCAGCTGCGCGGAATTTGCCCAGCTGGAACAGCCGCTTAAAACCACCAGCGCCATCGCCATGGTCGGCTACAACTACCGCCACATTCCCGGGCTGCGCATGATCCATGATCTGGTGTGCTCCGGCAAGCTGGGGCGCATTTACACCATTCGGCACTGCATGGGCGCCCCGCGCCTGGCCAACGAATCGGTCCCGATGGAATGGCGCTTTGTGCGCAGCCTGTCGGGCGCGGGCGCGCTGACCGATTTTGGCAGCCATGCGCTGGACATCCTGCGCTACATCACCGGCTCGGACGACCTGAAGCTGGAAAACCTTTCCGCGCGGACCGCCACCTTCATCCCGGCGCGCGCGGGCAGGGACGGCACGCCCCAGCAGGTGGAAAACGATGACGCCGCCATGGTTCTCGCAACCGTGAACGGCGGCACGCTGTACAGCCTGACGCTCAGCCGCGTGGGGGTCGCCTCCGCATGGCTGGAGCTGGTGGCGCAGTACGGCATTGTCCGGTTCGATTTGATGAATCCGTGCCAGATCGATGTGCAGCTGCGCGAAAGCGGCCGCCCGTATGGGGCAAAACAGACCCTCGTCGCCGAGGACGCCGACGCCTGGAAGCAGGCGGGGGTTCCCGTGCCGTACAAGGCCTGCGCGGAAACCGTAAAGGAATTCGTGCGCCTGGTGGAAACCGGCGAAAAGCCCGCCACCGATCTTTATTACGGCCTGCAGATCCAAAAAGACATCGAAGCGATCGAGCGCATCGGCTGATCTCTCCTCCAAAAAGCAGGGCCTGCCGCGGGAAGGAAACGTTCCGCGGCAGGCCCTGCTTTGGTGCGATGGAAGGGACTCTCCCTCTTGCGGTGCCCTGTATTTTTCGCGGCCCTTGCGCGGGCCGCAAAAATACAGACCGCTGCGCCAAAAATTCCTCCCTCCTCCCGCCGCTGGCGGCGGTCGGAATTTTTGCCCCCGGCCTCGGCCGGGGCTTCTCGGCCCGTGGCAATAACAAAGCCCAGGACGCGAAAGCGTCCTGGGCTTTGTTGGTGCGATGGAAGGGACTCGAACCCCCGGCCTACTGATTCGTAGTCAGTCACTCTATCCAGCTGAGCTACCAACGCACGGTGCGTATTGTATAATAGCAAAACCGGACGGGTTTGTCAAGCGGTATTTTTATTTTTTTCGCGGCGGGCACGCTCTGCGCCGCGAAACCCGGCCGCCGGGCAGGCTGGCCGCACCTGCCGCGCGGCGGCCGCGCACCGGCGGCGACATGCCGGCGGGGGCGTTTTGATCGGCCCGGAATGGGGCCGCGGCCCTGTTTTTCTGCATATTTTCCGCGCTTTTTGTTCCAAATTTCTGTGAAGCGGCTTGGTTTTTTGGCGTTTTGTGCTATAATTGTTTGTACTGATGAAATCTTTGCCTGCCGTCAGGGCGGGCACTGGAGGGCAAAGCAATGAAACTTGTCAACACCGAATATCCCGAAGCCGGCCTTTGCAGGCTGACGCTGAGCGCGACCGCCGAGGAGCTGGAAGCGGGCGCTCAGGCGGTATACGAACGTACCCGCGACAACTACATCATCAAAGGCTTCGCGAAAGGTGAGGCGGACCGCGCGCAGATCGAAGCGGACCGCGGCGAGCATGTGTTCTGGTACGACGCCATCAACGATATTATGGACCGCGACGTGCCGGCCATTCTGGAGCAGGTGATCGCGGTCGTTTTGGTGGTTGTGGTGGGGGTGGGCTGGTTCGTCCTGGTCTGCGTGTATTTTGTGGATGGCTTTGTGGCCACCGCCCTGCTGGCGCTGGTGCCCCACCTGAAGCTGACCCAGTACACCGGCTTTACCGCCAAGTGCGTGCCCGCCCCCACCACCGACAAGGAAGTGGAGGCCACCATTGAGCGCCGCCGCGCCGCCAAGGCCGAGCTTGTGCCCCACAAGGGTCCGGCCGTCAAGGGCAACACGGTCCATCTGAGCTACACCGGCTATCTGGACGGCAAGGAGTTTTCCGGCGGAAAGGCCGAAAATCAGGCCATCGAGCTGGGCCGCGGCCGCATGATCCCCGGCTTTGAGGATCAGATTTTGGGCCACCAGGCCGGCGATACCTTTGAGATCAGCGTGACCTTCCCGCCCAACTACGCCAACCGCGCGCTGGCCGGCAAGCCGGCGGTGTTCCAGGCGAAGCTCGAGGATGTGTGCGTGCGCCAGATCCCGGCGCTGAACTCCGACCTGGCGAAAAAGCTGGACCCCAGCTGCGAAACGGTGGACGACCTGCGCGCCGCGGTGCGCAAGCAGCTGGAGACCAACAAGCACGCCTCCGCTTTGGGCCGCGCCCGCAGCGAGCTGCTGAGCCAGCTGGCCGCCCACGCCGAAGGCGACGTGGCCAGCGTGCTGGTGGACCGGGAGTATTCCGCCCAGCTGCAGCAGTTCCAGGCCACGCTGCAGATGCAGCGCATGACCATGGACATGTTCCTCAAGCAGGTGCACCAGACCCGCGAGGAGTTTTCGGCCCGGGTGCGGCAGAACGCCGAGCGCAATGTGCGCCTGAACGCCGCCTTGCAGGCCGTGGCCGAGCAGGAGCATCTGGGCCCCACCGACGAGGAGCTGAACGCCGAGATCGCCACCCGCGCCGAGCGCTTGAAAAAAACGGTGGAGGAATATCTGGCCAGCCAGGATCAGGAGCTGATCCGCAAGAGCATGGCCCGCCAGCGCGCCACCCAGTTTGTAATGGAGCATTCCACCATCGAGGAATGACCCCCCGCTCGCAATACTTACCGCGCCGCACCCAAACGGGTGCGGCGCTTTTTTGCGGGGCGGCGCGGGGCGGGCACCGCTCCGGGGCAGGGTCTGGCCGCCGGCACGGTGTTGCGCCGTGGGGGGGGGGG